>CAZJAY010000001.1:0-24173 GCA_964543915.1 uncultured Methylocystis sp.
GGGCGCCGTTGCTCCTGCCATTCTACATCCCGCGCGGCGCCGAGTGGGATCGCGCGTGGAGCGCAGCCGAACAACTCTCGCAATCACGTCCGCCATCCTATGCCTATCTTGTCGGCGGCTACCTCGCCTACGCCGGCTTCGTTGCGCTGGGTCTGGTGATTTTCCTGCTCGGCCGTCTCGCGCGCGCGCAGCGGCTGCCGATCGAAGGCGTGACCGGCTCCGGCGGCGCGCCGGGCGCCTGTCCGTTGAAACTGACCAACGGCCTCATGACCAGCGAATGGTTTCAGGACAGTCAGGGCGCGATACGCATTGAGGGCGTCGCGCGCGGCGGTCCGCCCATCGATCTCACGCGGCGGCCGGACGACACCGCCCACCCGCGCGGCCGCTTCATTTACCTGCGCGAGGACGGCGGCGAATTATGGTCGCTCGGCGACGCGGCGACGCGACGTCCGGGCGCCAGCGCGACGCTGACCGACGCCGGCGAAAACTGCCTGTTCCTGATGGCTGAGCGAAATGGTTTCGCGATAGAGGCGCAAATCTCGCTCGCGCCTGACGAGGCCGTGGAAATCACGAGATTGCGCATCGTGAATCTGGAAAATCGCGCGCGCCGCCTGACGCTCGCGAGCCTGCGCGAATGGGTGATGAACGAAACGGCCGTGGAGCTGCGCGACGCCGCCTATAATGCGATCCACGTCGGCACCTGGTATGTGCGGGCGCTGAACGCCATCTTCGCGCAGAACCGTCTGCTCAAGGGCGGCGCCAGGCGCGCGGCGGATCGCCGTATGTCGCCGGAGATTGGCTTCCATGCGATCGGCGCCGCGCCCGGAACGCAGATGACCATCGTCGGCTACGAGGATGTGAAATCCCGTTTCTACGGGATGGGCCCAACCCATGCGCCGGACAGTCTGCTGGACTCCGGCGCGCCGCGCGATCCATCGGACGAAGGCCTGCTCTACGGTTTCGAACCCTGCGCCAGCCTGCGGGTGGAAATCGCCCTCGCGTCGGCAGCGTCGGCGGAAATCATTATCCTCGACGGCTGGTCCCGCGATATGGAAGGCGCCACCGGCGCGATCGCGAAATATCTCGGACTGTCTCCTGTCGATCCTGTTATTCTCAATGCCGCCTTGATGCGCCAGCGCGCGCTCATCCTGCCGCCGCCGCCGGCCGAACCGCGTTACGCCTTCTCGGACGATGGCCGTCGTCTCGTCCTCGCGCCGGGCGGACCTCGGCCATTCGCGCATGTGATCGCCAACAGTCTCGGGCAAGGCTCCGTCATGACCAATGACGGCGATATCTTTTCCTTCAGCGGAAATTCGCGTCTGAACAGTTTCACGCCTTTCCGGATGGGCGAAGGCCGCATGGCCCCGGCCGGACAAATGTTCTACGTCTACGATCTTGCGCGTTCGGAAGCCTATTCGCCCACTTTCACGCCGCTGCGGCGTCGGGACGCCGAGTATTCAGTTGAATTTGGTCCGGGCGAAGCAGTCTACCGCTCGACGCGCGATGGTCTTGAACTGGAGATGAGCGCTTTTGTCAGTCCGACGGAGCCGATCGAATTCCGCCTGCTGCACATCCGCAACAAAACGGACCATGAGCGTATTTTCCAGATCGTGCCGGCGATGGAGATTGTCCTCGCAGAGACGCCGACAGAAAGTCTCGGCGCGATCGAATCCGTCGTCGATGATGACGTTCGCGCGATTTATTTTCGCAACCCGCGCAACAATTTCGTCAAGGGGTGGGCGTTTGTCGCGACATCGCTTGCGGCTGAATTCGCCGAAACCTCGCGGCGTCGCTTTCTCGGGCACGAGAGCCGGGATCCTTATATCCCCTACATGGTGGAGCATGGTCATCCCGACGCAGGCGCGCCGGAACACGCACGCAAGGTTGCGGCTTTCTGCGGCGTGATCGATGTGCCGGCGGGCGGCGAGGCGACCGTTGTTGTGGCTTTCGGACAGACGACGACAATCGACGAGGCGAAGCGTCTGGCGGCGCTCTCGCGCGATGTCGATTACGCGCGGAGCGCCCGCGCGGCGAGTGCGAGCAAATGGGACGCGCAGCTATCGACCCTGCGCATAAAAACCAATCGTCCCGATGTCGATCGCCTCGTCAATGACTGGCTGCCCTACCAGCTTCTCGCGTCCCGCCTGTGGGGACGCACGGGACCATCGCAACGTTCGGGCGCGACCGGCTATCGCGACCAGCTGCAGGACGTCATCCCGCTAATCCATCTCGCGCCTGAACGCGCCCGCGCACAAATTCTCCTGCACGCGCGACATCAATATCTCGAAGGCGACGCCTGCAAATGGTGGCATCGTGCGCCCAATGGCGGAACGGGGCTGGCCGATCGCACGCATTCATCCGATCCGCATCTCTGGTTGCCCTATGTCACGGTTCGTTACGTAAAGGGCTCCGGCGACGCAGGCATTCTCGATTCCGTCGAACCATTCCTCGAAGCGAATGCGGTGCCGCGCGATCAGGAAGGCGATGCGACGGTGCCGCTTATTTCGCGCGATCGCGACACGTTGCTGGGACATTGCGCGCGCGCGATCGACTACACCCTCGATCGTTTCGGCGCGCATGGTCTGCCGCTCGTCGGGTCTGGCGACTGGGATGACGGCATGCATCTTGTCGGGGTTAAGGGACGAGGCGAAAGCGTCTGGCTCGGTTTCTTCCTGCACGGGATCCTGCTCGATATCGCGCCCCTCTTCGAGATGCGCGGCGATGTCGCGCGTGCGGCGCGCTATCGCGAGAGAGCGGCGAAGCTGCGCGGCGCGCTGGACAAATGCTGGACCGGCGATCGCTATATCCGCGACTTCGCCGACGACGGTCGCCCCATTAATCCGATGAGCGCGATGACCTCGTCCTGGCCCGTGCTTTCCGGCGCGGTTTCCGCGGCGCGCGGGCGGGAAACCATCGAAAATGCGCTCGCTGTTCTTGGAAGACCAAATCGCGTGCTGCTTGTGACGCCCGCCTATGACGAGCATTCCAGTCCCTATCCCGGTCGCAGCGCGGAATATCCGCCCGGCGTCCGCGAAAACGGAGGGCAATATTCGCATGGCGTTTCATGGTTCGTGGATGCGCTCGCAAAGCTCGCTGTCGAGGCGCGCGAATCCGGCGATCCTGAAACGGCTGCGGCCTTGTTCCGTCGCGCATTCGAAACATGGATCGCGATCTCGCCGATCTCGAAACTCGCGACGCCGGCTGAAGCCGATATTTACGGCCTGCCGCCCCACCAGCAGCCCGCCGACGTCTACGAAGGACCAGGCTATGAGGGGCGCGGCGGATGGAGCTGGTATACGGGGGCGGCCGCGCGGATGATTTCCGCGGCCTACGCCATGCTGGGCATTGAATTCGAAAATGGCGCGTTGCGGCTACGTCCGGACGCTTTCGAGCCAAAGGGCGAGCTTCGCCTCGAAAGCGTCGAGTTTCTGGGAGAAAAGTACACGCCTTGACGAAACATGGACGGAGGGCGTTTCGAATGGTCTCACACGCAGCCTATTTGATCGAGCAACTCGAAAACGACGCTGAAGCGCTCTCCGAGACGGCGCGACATGAAATCATCATGCATTGCGCTGGCATAAGCCGAGAGGAAGCCGTCGGTTTCGCCACGAAGGTCGGCGATCCCGTGCGTTGCGCGAAAAGCGCCTATGCGCTTGCCGCAATCGCCGGTTTCAATCCGGATGTGGTCCGCGTCACGTCTATCGGCAAGCTTGAAGACCTGGACGCTGATCATGATGAAGAACGGGTCGCGGCCGAGATGACTGCGCTCGTGCTTCAGGCGCGTTTCGCATTCAGGCAGTAGACGGCGCGACGCGTGGCTGGGAAGGCGGCGAAGATGCAAACAGGGGATGACGACAAGGGCCCGGTGCTGGTCACAGGCGCATCGCGGCGTATCGGACGCGCAATCGCGCAGCGATTTGCGGCGGCCGGGCGACCGGTCGTCATGCACGGGCATCCGCGCTCGGCGCGTGACGTCGAGGCCGCTGTCGCCGGGATCGAGGCTGCCGGCGGTCGCGCCGCGGCGGCGTTCGCTGATCTCTCTGACGCCGAATCAACAGGTAGTCTCGTTGCGCAGGCGGCGCGCGCCTTTGGGCCGACAACGCTGCTCGTGAATAATGCGTCGGTTTTTGAGGTCGATAACGCCGAAGATTTCACGATTGCGCGGTTCGATCGGCATATTGCGGTCAATCTGCGCGCCCCCGTCCAGCTTGCGCGCGATATGGTCGCTGCGCTTCCAGCCGGTGCGGACGGCGCCGTCGTGAATCTTGTCGATCAGCGCGTCTGGCGGCTGACGCCGCGTTATTTCACCTACACGCTCGCGAAATCCGCACTCTGGACCGCAACGCAGACGCTGGCGCAGACATTTGCGCCGCGCGTGCGCGTCAATGCCGTCGGGCCGGGGCCGGTGCTGCCCAACGAAGCCCTCGGCGACGGGGATTTCGATATCGAAACGCGTGGCGTGCCGCTGGAGCGGGCGGTGGATGTTGAGGCGGTGGTCGACGCCGTCGTCTATCTGGCCTATGCGCAGTTCGTCACCGGGCAGATGATCGCTGTCGACAGCGGCCAGCATCTTGCGTGGCGTACGCCGGATGTCGGACCCGCGTAGGGCGGGCGAAACAAATCCTGACGGATGAACGTAATTTTTTTGGGGAGCAGTCATGCGGGTTCTCGGCATCGAAACGACATGCGACGAGACAGCCGTTGGCATTGTCTCCGAGAATTTCGGCGGCGGCGCCGGGACGATCGAGGCCAATGAAGTGCTCAGCCAGATTGCGCGGCACGCCGACTATGGCGGCGTCGTTCCCGAAATTGCGGCGCGCGCGCACGCCGAGGCGCTGGATATGCTGATCCGTCGCGCTCTCGCCGGGGCGCGGGTCGATCTCCGCGACGTTGATGGCGTCGCGGCCGCTGCAGGCCCCGGACTCATTGGCGGCGTCCTCGTTGGGCTCACTGCAGCCAAGGCGCTTGCGCTCGCCTGCGGCAAGCCGTTCGTCGCTGTCAATCATCTGGAGGCCCACGCGCTCACGGCGCGATTGACGGAACGGTTGGCGTTTCCGTTCGTGGCGCTGCTTGTTTCAGGCGGTCATACGCAAATCGTCGCGGTGCGCGAAGTCGGCGATTATCGTCGGCTGGGCTCGACGGTCGATGATGCGGCGGGCGAAGCCTTCGACAAAGTGGCGAGAATGCTGGGTTTGCCCTACCCGGGCGGTCCCCATATCGAGACGCTCGCGCAGGAGGGCGATCCGCAGCGCTTCGATTTCCCGCGCCCGATGCTGGGACGCGCCAACGCTGATTTTTCGTTGTCCGGCCTGAAGACCGCCGTGCGTCAGGAAATCATCCGTCTCGGCGCGCCGAGCGAGCAGGATCGCCGGGATCTCGCGGCGTCTTTCCAGGCGGCGATCGTCGATGTGATCGTCGATCGGGTGCGCAGCGGTCTGCGTCTGTTCAACGAGGCCGAAGGCCGGGTCAACGGCCTCGTTATTGGCGGCGGCGTCGCCGCCAATGGCGCAATCCGACGTGCGCTCTCACGGCTTTGCGCTGAGAGCGGGCTGCATTTCGTTTCACCGCCGGCGCATCTTTGCGCCGATAATGGCGCCATGATCGCGTGGGCCGGGCTGGAACGGTTGCGAAGGGGAATGACGGATGATCTCGCCTTTGCGCCGCGCCCGCGTTGGCCGCTCGATACCGTCGCCAGCGACGCGCATCACGGCAAGGCATGATCCGCGTCGGCTGACCTTTGCGCTGGCGCTGGCGGCGTTTCTGCTGACGCCAGAGCCGCCGGCTGCGGGTCTTCTGTCCGCGGAGCCCCTAGTCGCGGGCGTGCGTCTTTTCTACGGCCCCGGCGAAGGCTTCGAAACAGTGGATGTGCGGCTGATCAATAATGCGCGCGCTTCAATCGATCTCGCGGCCTTCGTGCTGACCGATCGGGACGTCGTCGGGGCGCTTGGGCGGGCCGCCGCGCGCGGCGTGAAAATTCGCATCTATCTTGATGGCGCGGAAGCGGGCAGGGGGGTCCGCGCGATTGACGGTCTTGCCGGCGCGCCGAATGTCGACGTGCGCCGCAAGGCGATTTCCGGCGATATGATGCATCTGAAGTCGTTCCAGATCGATGGGCGCATTCTGCGAACGGGCTCCGCGAATTTCTCGTTCTCGGCGGGCGCGTATCAGGATAATGACCTGCTTGTGGTTGAGAGCCCGCAGGCGGCGGCGCGCTTTCGAGATCATTTCGAGCGTCTCTGGGCGCGTCCTGAAAACGAGCGGGTTGGTTTCAAATGACGCAGGAGGCAGTCGCGGTGGTCGGCGCGGGCGCCTGGGGCGTGGCGCTCGCCAATGTCGCGGCCAGTGGTCGAGCACAGGTTCCGCTCTGGGCGCGGGATCCGGCGCATGCTGCGGCCCTTGCGCGGGATCGTGAAAATCGTCGCCATCTGCCGGGGTTGCCGCTCGCCGCTGCGGTGACGCCATCATCCGATCTCTCCTGCATTCGCGGCGCTTCGATCGTGCTCGCCGTCGTCCCGGCCCAGGCCATGCGCGCGGTCGCGTGCGCTGTGGGCCCCCATATTGATGCAGGCGCGGTCTTTGTGGTCTGCGCGAAGGGGATCGAGCGCGGCACCCACGCATTTATGACGGAGGTCGTCGCCGCAGAGTTACCGCAAGCGCGCGTCGCCGTGCTTTCCGGCCCGAGCTTCGCGGCGGATGTTTGCCGGGGGCTGCCGACCGCCGTCACACTCGCGGCAGGCGAGGAGGCGCTTGCGCAGCAACTTTGTGAAGCGCTCTCAACGCCACGGTTCCGGCTCTATCGATCGACCGACATACGCGGGGTTGAGATCGGCGGGGCCGCGAAAAATGTGCTCGCGATCGCGGCGGGCGTCGCACATGGCCGTGGGCTTGGCGCAAGCGCCGGAGCCGCGTTGATCGCCCGCGGTTTTGCTGAACTCATTCGTCTCGGGAGCGCGCTCGGCGCGCGACAGGAAACCCTGATGGGTCTGTCGGGACTGGGCGATCTCGTATTGACATGTGGTTCGAGCCAGTCGCGTAATTTTTCCCTCGGGGCCGCGCTGGGCGCCGGCGTCGATCTGCGCGCGGCAGCGGGCGGGAAGCTTGCCGAAGGCGCGTTTACAGCGCGCGTGCTCGTTGAACTCGCCACGGAACGCGGCGTCGATATGCCGATTGCAACGGCGGTAGACGCGATCATCGCCGGACGATTGAGCGTTGACGCCGCTGTCGAGGCGCTGCTGATGCGTCCCTTGCGCGCGGAGGTCTGATCCGCCGCCGCGCAGGGCGTCAGGGTTTCGCCGGCGCGTCCGGGAAGGGTTCGGGCGGCGCGTAATTCGCGGGCGTGCTTCCGGTCAGCGTCCCGAGGAAGGCGACGATATCGGCGACATCCGCATCGGCCAGCGTTTTGCCGAGCTGGGTTGCGCCCATGATGCGCACGGCTCTGGAAAGATCATCCACCGACCCATCATGGAAATAGGGCGCTGTCTTCGCGACATTGCGCAGCATCGGGACCTTGAAGACGTAGAGATCCGCGTCGTCTTTGGTGACGTCGGCGCGGCCGCGATCAGGCGTCGGGACGCCCGTCTCTTTCCAGTAATCGACATATACGCCGAATTTCCGGAAGGCGTTGCCGCCGACGCCCGCGCCGTTATGGCAGCCGGCGCAGCCAAGATCGATGAATTTACGCAAACCGGCCTGTTCGTTCGCTGTTAGCGCCTTCGCGTCGCCATCGAGAAACGCATCGAATTTCGATGGCGTCGCGAGCGTTCGTTCGAACTCCGCGATGGCGAGGCCCCAGTTTTTCGAATTGACCGGGTCGGGTTCGCGTCGGAAAGCTTTCTGGAAGGCGGGCGGATAATCCGGGATGGCCTTCAGCTTCTGCATTGCCGTTTCGGAATCGGGGTTGCCAAAACTCGCCGGTCCAAGCAGCGATTTTTCCGCCTGCTCCTCCAGCGACGCGCGATCGCCGCGCCAGTGCTGACGAAAGTTCAGAAACGCATTGAAAATCGACGGTGCGTTACGCGGATTCTCCTTGCCGAAAACGCCAATCGCCTTCGCAAGGCCGTCGCTCGCCTGTCGATCAGGCAAATGACAATGCGCACAGCTCACATTGCCGTCCGCCGAGACGCGGTTTTCGAAAAACAGACGTCGACCGAGCTCGATCCGGAGCGCGGTTTCGCGATCGGTTGGCGGTTTCGGCGCTGTGATCGGCTGGAAGAGCGTGACAGATTCCGCCAGCAATTTCTCGGTCGCGGTCGTCTCCGCCCCCGCGATCGGAGCGGCGAGAAGAGCGGCGGCTGCGCTTGCTGCGAAGAGAATTACGCGGGCGTTCATCTGGCCTCCATAGCGGTCAGGTCCTTCGGCCGCCCGCATTTTTGCCGCGCGCCAACCGGAATGGTTCAGACCGGGATATAGCGCACCCACGGGAACGACCAGCTCCCGAGGCCGTCCAAAACGGAAATCGGGCCGTCGAAGAAAGCCGCTTCACGCGCGCCTTCTTCGCGGCCCGATTTAAACCGATGGCGCTCCGATTTTTTCGGAGCGGCGTGCAGAATCAGATCTCGGCGGACGAGTAGGCGGTAACTTCCATACCGACGCAAACCTCGACGATCGCAGGAGCGGTCCAAGCCATTGTTTTTCCTCCGGTTCACTTCTGTTTAGCACGTCCTGCTCTTTTGCGCCCGAAGACGCGGCAGGCTTTGGCTGGCAGTTGAGTATCATGATCGCCGGGAAGGCGCAATTCTCCGCTCAGCCAGCGGGCGACGCCGGGAGCTATGCAACGCCCCGATCAAGCCGTCTCGACAGGCGTCGCGACGGCTGCTAGCAAGCAGCACTTTCCCGGCCGGCTTCCCTTGGGTCGCCAGCCTGTAGCTCTGCGGCGCCTCGCTCCTGCGTTGGTTGCAGCCGAACGCACCACGAGGGGCGACCAGCGACATGAGCATTGCGACGCTCAACGGAAAACCCATTGAATTCAAGGCAGCCTGCCGCGAAGCCGCGCAGCGGCTCGGGGCAGCCAGATTTCCGTTGGTGGCCGGGATGGGCGCGGACGTCGCCGGCGCGCGCGCCGCGATCCTCCTCGCCGAACGTCTGCGCGGCGCTTTCGATCATCTCGCCTCGCGCGAAATCCTCGCCGATCTCGATGTGATGCGTTCTTTCAGCATGTTCACCACCACCCCGAACGAGGCGCGGGTGCGCGCGGACTGTCTCCTGTTCGTTGGGCCGGGCCTGTCGAAACTATGGCCGGAAATGATTGAACGATTGGCCCCTGGCGCGCCGCCGCGACACGGCTCCCATGCCGGCGCGGCGCGACGCGTATTCTGGCTGGGGCCAGCTGCGGGCGAGGCGGCCGATATTGCGGCGACCGTTATCCCCGCGTCGCTGGAGGAATTGCCGGAGGCGCTCGCGATTCTGCGCGCCAGCGCCGGCGGCCGTCCGGTCGCCTGCGACGCCGCGCGGCTGGCGCCGCTCGCCGAAGCGGCGGCGGCGCTCAAGGCGGCGCATTTTGGCGTCGTCGTCTGGTCAGCGTCGACCGGCGTCGATCCGCTCGCCATTGAGATGTTGCAGGCGCTCGTCGCCGATCTGAACGCGACAACCCGCTGCACGGGCGTGCCGATCGGCGCGCGCGCCGGCGCGGCCGGGGTCGCCCAGACGTCCGGCTGGATGACCGGCTTTCCGCCCCGCACCGGTTTTGGTCGCGGCTATCCGGAACATGATCCCTGGCGGTTCGAGGCGAAGCGTCTTGTGGACAGCGGCGAGACGGATCTCGTGATGTGGATTTCGGCCCACGACGGCGAGGCCCCGCCGTGGACGGACGGAAAGGTTCCGACAATCACGCTCGCTCCCGCCGGCAAGGCGCCGTCGAGCGGACTGTATTTTGAGGTGGGCCGTCCCGGCGTCGACCACGACTCGGTCGAGCTGTCGCAGACAATCGGCGGCTTCGCCTTCACCGCCGCGCGGACGCCATCGTCCTCGCCCGGCGTCGCCGTCGTGCTCGACGCGATCGTGAAGGAATTGACGGGAGAAGTCTCATGTTGACGGTCCTGCGGGGCGGACGCGTCGTCGATCCGGCGACGAAACGCGATGGCGTCGGCGACGTGTGGTTCAGGGATGGCCGAATCGTTGCGCCGCCGCCCGGCGACAAGGCCGATGAAGAGATCGATGCGACCGGCCTCGTCGTGATGGCGGGGGCCATCGATATTCATTCCCATATCGCTGGCGGCAACGTGAATACGGCGCGCCTTCTGTTGCCCGAACTGCATCGCGCAATTCGCGCGCGCCTCGCCGATACCCCCCTCTCGACGGCCAAATGGTCGACCTGGGAGACAGGGCGTCTCTATGCGCAGATGGGCTTCACGACGGTCGTTGAGCCGGCGATGGCGCCGCATCAGTCCCTGCAGACGCATCTTGAACTCGGCGACGTTCCGATCATCGACAAGGGCGCGCTCACGGTGCTCGGCAACGATGATTTTCTGTTGCGGATGCTGCGCAAGGGCGAGCCCGAAAGCGCGGTCAATGACTATGTTGCGCTGACGGTTGGCAATACCCGCTCGCTCGGCCTGAAATGCATTAATCCTGGCGGCTGCGAAGCGTTCAAGGAGAATATGCGCGTCTTCGGTCTCGACGATGTGGTGCCTTTCTATGGCCTCACCTCGCGTCAGATTTTCCAGTCCCTGCAGAAGGCGACGCAAGCGGTCGGCATCCACCACCCGCTACATCTGCATATGAACAATCTCGGGATCGCCGGAAATATCGAAACGGCGCTCGAAACAATCGACGCCGCCCAGGGCTTGCCGCTGCATCTCGCGCATGTGCAATTCTACGCCTATGGCAAGGAAGGAAAGAGCGGCTTCTCTTCGGCGGGCGCGCGTCTGGCGGAAAAGATCAATGCAAATCCGCATGTGAGCGTCGACGTCGGACAGGTCATGTTCTCCCAGACGGTGACGATCTCCTCGGATGTTCTCAAGCAGTTCAACAGCATGCCGGGCGGCATTCCGAAGAAGGGCGCAATCTTTGACGGAGACGCCAATGGCGGCGGCGTCGTGCCCTACGCCTACAAGGTTTCAAATTTCTACAATGCGGTTCAGTGGGCGGCGGGTCTCGAACTGTTCCTGCTGATCGATAATCCGGAGCAGGTCTATTTCACGACCGACCATCCCAATGGCGGTCCATTCACCGCCTATCCGGAACTGTTCGCGCTGCTGATGAGCGCCGATCTGCGTGCGCAGGCGATGTCGCGGCTTCCGGCCGAGGCGCTCGAACAGACGACGCTGCCATCGTTGACGCGCGAATATACGCTTTACGAAATTGCGCAGATGAGCCGTTCCGGCGCCGCCCGACTTTTCGGTTTCGCCGATCGCGGCCAGCTCGCGCCCGGCGCGATCGCCGATATTGCGGTCTACCGACCGGGTAAGGATATCGCCGCCATGTTCCGTCGCGCCGCCTATGTTTTCAAGGACGGCGAACTGGTCGTGCGCGACGGTGAGGTGAAACGCTATACGCGCGGCAAGACCCTGCAGATCCGCCCGCGTCATGATCAGAACATCATCCGGCGTCTCGACGCCTATTATGAAGAGCTTTATGGCTTGCCGCGAACAATATTTGATTTGCCGGACGCCGCGCTTCCCAATCACGACGCCTTTGCGGAGGTCGCATGTCGGGTGTAATTCGTAACGGCGTTCGGATCGACGACAGTTTCGCCGAAGCCTTCCCGATGAGCGGGACCGGCATTCTGATCACCGGGCCCAACGCCAAATGGGCGCGTCAGGCCGCCGAGACCATGACTGGTTTTGCGACCTCGGTCATCGGCTGCGGCTGTGAAGCGGGCATCGATTACGAGGTTGCGCCGGAACATACGCCGGACGGCCGTCCGGGCGTGCGCGCGCTGCTTTTCGCCATGTCGTCGAAAGATGCAGAAAAGCAGCTTGTCAATCGACTCGGTCAGTGCGTGCTGACCTGTCCGGGGTCGGCCGTCTACTCGACCGTTCCCGGCGAATTTGAGATCAAGGTCGGCGACGCCGTCCGTCAGTTCGGCGACAAATGGCAGATGTCCAAGGTCGTCGATGGACGCCGGTTCTGGCGCGTGCCGGTGATGGACGGCGAGTTTTTCTGCGAGGGTAAGGTCGGCCTGACGAAGAAATCCGTTGGCGGCGGCAATCTGCTCGTGATGGGATCCGATTGGGAATCGACGATGCGCGCGACTGAAGCGGGCGTGGAAGCGGTGCGCGCCGTGCCCGACGCTATCGCGCCGTTTCCGGGCGGAATTGTGCGCTCCGGTTCGAAGGTCGGCTCGCAATACAAGGGCATGGGCGCCTCTACCAATGACGCCTACTGTCCGACCCTGCGCGGCGTGACGAAAAGCGCGCTGGATGAGGATATCGGTTGCGTTCTGGAAATCGTGATCGATGGTCTGACCGACGCGGCGGTTGCGGCTGCGATGCGCGCCGGACTGAAGGCGATCATCGATATGGGACCGGAGCAGGGCGCGAAGCGGATCGGCGCCGGCAACTACGGCGGCAAGCTCGGGCCGTTCCACTATCATCTCAAGGATTTGCTGCCGTGAAGCCCTTCGTCTTCCAGCTTCGCAACGCGCCTGACCAGCGCGTCGATCTTTCTCGTCTCACCCCCGATCGCCTCGCGGGTTTATCGGTGGCCGCGCTCGAACAGATTGAGATCGGCACGACGCGGGTCTCGACGAAAGTCGGGGATTTATTCTCGGTGTCGATCGGCGATCGGGGTTGCGTGCGTTTCGAGGGCGGTTCGTCGCGCTTCGATCTCGTCGGGGCGAAACTGCTGCCGGATCATTCCGTGCATGTCGAGGGCGACGTGGGCGCGCAACTTGGCCGCCTGGCGAAAGGCGGCCGCATCACCGTAACGGGCTCGGCCGGCGCCCATGCCGGTTCGGGGAATCTCGGCGCGCATATCGAGATCGGCGGCGACGCCGGCGATTTCCTCGCCGGGCCGCTGGCCGGCGAACTCGCCGGCATGGCCGGCGGCCGCATGATCGTTCGCGGTTCTGTTGGCGCCCGCGCGGGCGATCGGCTGCGTCGCGGCGTGATCGTGATCGAGGGCGCGGCCGGCGAGGATCTCGGATCCCGTCTGATCGCCGGCACCATTGTCGCGCTGGGCGATCTCGCCGGCCGTATTGGCTATCTCAATCGCCGGGGCTCGCTGATCCTCGCGGGGTCGACGACGCCCGGGCCGACATATCTCGATTGCGGCGGCCACATACTCACCTACGCGGGCTTGCTGGCGCGCAGCCTCCGGCAGGACAGCCCACAGGCCGCTACGCTTCTGGGGCGTAAACTCCGGCGTTTTGGCGGCGACACGGCGGTCCATGGCAAGGGCGAGATATTGACGCCCATGTGACGAAGCTTACCCTCTCCATGTGATCTCAACGTGGGGAGGGGCTAATGAACTTCGTCGAATTGATCCTGACGGTTTGTTCGCTTGCCCAGCCGACGGCCTGTGACGAGCGCAAGCTTGTTTTTGAAACCGCTTCCGGCTCCACGCGCAACTGCATGATGCAGGCGATGCCCTATATCGCGCAGTGGGCGGGCGAACATCCAAATCTGACGGTCACGCGCTGGCGCTGTATCCAGCCCGGGGCCGAGGGCGACAAGATCTGAGCGCGTGAGCCCTCTCACTGCATCTGAGGCGCGCCGTCCATAATTGCAGAAATGCCGTGATGATGGTTTCGGGATCATCCGGAAACGCCTTACTGCGGCTTATGCGGGCAGTTAAGCACTCACAAGCGCTTCCGAGACAGCGCGACGCATCATTCTTGGCAGCGCGAGATGCGGCAAAACGCCCTCGCGAATGATCGCGCGACGCAGGGGCCCGAGCGCCGATACAGCGATAAAGCTCGCGCCCCGGAAAAGATCGACCGGCAAATAAGGAACGATCAGGGAGCGGTTGAGAATATCCACGCCATGCGTGCGGAAGCCGATATCGGCGCGGCGGTGCCGATCGTAGCGAGACCGGGCGCGTGAAAGCTCTTTTTCATTGCTCAAATCGACGCTGGCGAGACAATCTTCGAGATCGGCGACATCCCGCAGACTGAGATTGAGACCCTGCGCGCCAATTGGCGGAAAGGCGTGGCATGTTTCGCCAACCAGCGCGAGACGCCCGCGCGCATGCTGCGAAACCTGCATGCCGCCCATACGGAACTGCCCGATGTCGCTTTCGATCTTCATGACGCCGAATTCGGACCTGGCGTAATCCTCGATCTCGAATTCGAGTTCCGCACGCGGCTTTTCGAGGCGACGGCGCGCGTCGGCGACGCTCATCAGCCAGACAAGGCTGGAGCGATGCGGCGCATCCGCGGAGGGGGGCAGAGGAACGAGCGTAAATGGCCCGGACCGCGTGTGATGCTCCGTGGAGATATTCCCGTGCGGCAACTCGTGGCGCAGCATGGCGGTCAGCGCGACTTGCGGATAGGTCCACTCCCGCACGTCAATCCCGGCGACAGCGCGGGCGCGGCTGTTGCGCCCATCCGCCGCGACGAGGAATTCGCCTTCGATACGACGCCCGTCGGCGAGAAGGGCGGCGGCGTGATCGCCAGTCAGTTCGTAATCGGCGATTTCCGCTTCAATGAATGTGATTTCAGATCTTTCGCGCACGCAGGCGAGCAGCACGCCGACAAGTTCATCATTTGAAATATTGATTCCGAGAGCAGGCAATCCGATTTCCTGCGCGTCCAACGTCAGATCAGGCACCGGCAAAAGCTGATCCGTGTCGTCGATCATGCGGATCGCCTTGATCGAGCAGCCGAGTTGACGCACCCGTTCAAGCGCGCCGAGCGCGTCAAGAAAACGGATCGACGCCTCGAACAGAGCCACCGTTCGGCCGGGAAGCGGCGGCGGCGCGCGGCCGATGAGACCGATCCGCATGCCGGACCGCGCAAAGGCCAGCGCTGCGGCGAGACCAGTGGAACCGGCTCCGGCCACAAGAATGTCGTATCTTTCGGCGCTGCGCGTCATCGACGTTTCCGCCTCCCTTTTGTGCGATCGTCCCGGAACCGCCTCATATATAACGCCGGCGCCCTCTGGCTTGAAGCTTTCTTTGTTGCGACGGCGGTTTCATGTTTAAAGGGGTTGCAGGGCGAGGGGCCTGGCGGTTGGACATCTGAGGCGTAAAATGGTCAAGGCGATCCGCGTTCACGAGCCAGGCTCTCCCGACGTGTTGCGTTACGAGGAGATCGAGCTGGCGCCGCCGGGGCCGGGTGAAGCGCAGATCCGCCATCGCGCGATCGGTGTCAATTTTATCGACATTTATCGCCGGACTGGCATGTATCCCGCCGAATATCCGTTCATTCCGGGCCATGAAGGCGCCGGCGAGGTCGTGGCGGTCGGTCGTGACGTAAAGGAGTTCGAGCCGGGCGATCGCGTCGCCTATGTCGGGGCATTGGGCGGCTATAGCGAAGCGCGCAATATTTCGGCTTCCTCTCTCATTCACCTGCCGAAGAAGATATCTTTCGAGCAGGGCGCGGCGATGATGCTGAAAGGTCTGACCGCGCAATATCTCCTGCGCCGAACCTTTCGCGTGAAGGAAGGACATCGGGTCCTCATCCATGCCGGGGCGGGCGCCACGGGTCAGCTGCTTTGTCGATGGGCGCGCGCGCTTGGCGCAAAAGTCATCGCGACGGTCGGCGCGCCCGAGAAGGTCGCGATCGCCGAGGCGGCCGGGGCGCAGCACGTCATTCTCTACAAAGAAGAAAACTTTCCTCAGCGGGTGCGGGAAATCACGGGAGACCGTCTGTGCGACGTGGTTTACGACGGCGTCGGTCGGGCTACTTTCCCGGCGTCCCTTGATTGTCTGAAGCCTTTCGGCATGTTCGTGAGCTTTGGTTCGGCCTCCGGGCCGATCGACGCCTTCGATATCGGCCTTCTGGCGTTGAAGGGATCGCTTTATGTGACCCGGCCGTCGCTCTTCACCCATATCGCCAAACGCGACGACTATGAGGAGATGGCCGAGGATATGTTGCGTGCGATCCGGCGCGGCCATCTCGTTATCGACCCGCCCGAGCAATTTCCGCTTGCTGATGCAGCGCGGGTTCACGAGGCCCTCGAATCACGTCGGACGGCCGGCTCGATGGTTTTGGTCCCGTAGCCGTCTGGCCGGGGGAGGGTTCGGCGCCGTCGGCGCGCTTTTTTCGACGAGGGGCGATAATTTCGCCACATCCCGATTCGGGCGCGCGAGACCGCGCCGTTTATGCCGCATCTATTGAATGAACGGGAGTTTCTGGATCAGCGCGCGCGCTGCGACGCCGAACGTCGCTCATTGATCAGGAAAATCCGGCATTCCTGTGACCTAAATCAAAAATAAACTTCGGGATTTTCGCTGAAAGTCAGGCTACACTTTGGTTGTTCGGCCTTTGAGGTTCCTCCCGCCTCTCGATGAGCCCGAACCACCTCAGAAGCCCGGCTCTTTATCGCCGGGTTTTTTTCATGCGCCGCACGGCGTTCCTTCTTTCTGTTGCAATCGGCGCGGAAGCGTCCCATCCTCCCGGGATGGACGACCGACGTGGCGTCGAAGCCGCGCAGCATGGGGATTTTAAATCTGTCGACCCAATTGGTTCAGAAGCCGGACGCATCGCCCGTCGAGGCGATCGGGCAAAATGTTCTCGCCAGTCTCGATGACGCGAAGGCGGAGGACATTATCGTGATCGACCTGCGCGGGAAAACCGCCCTCGCGGATCAGATGATCATCGCGACGGGGCGCTCGACGACCCATGTCGGCGCCATCGCCGACAAGGCCATTCGGGCCTTCAAATCGGCGGGCGTCGGCGCGCCGCGGGTCGAGGGTTTGCCGCAATGCGACTGGGTGCTGATCGATGGCGGCGACGTCATCGTTCACGTTTTCCGCCCGGAGGTCCGGCAGTTCTACAATCTGGAAAAAATGTGGGGCGGCGACAGGCCGCTGGAAATCCGGCCGGTCTGACGGCTGCTTCCCATGAAGCTTGGCCTCGCCTGCGTCGGCCGGATGAAGGCCGGACCCGAGCGCGACATCCTCGAACGCTATGTCGGCCGTATCGCGTCGCTGCGGCGCATGGGGCTCGACGGGCTCGATATCCGCGAAATTGACGAAAGCCGCGAGAAAACTCCCGATGGGCGTCGGGAGCGCGAAGGCGCGGAACTGCGCGCGCTGTTCCCGAATGATGCGGTCCTCGTCGCCTTCGACGAACGCGGCCGCGCTGTCGATAGCGAAGCCTTCGCCCGGTTTGTCGGCGAAACGCGGGATGCCGGGCGCAAGTCGCTTTGGTTCGTCATCGGTGGGCCGGATGGGCTCGACGCGCAAATGCGCGCACGCGCGACGGCGGTTTTCTCTTTCGGGGCCATGACCCTGCCGCACCAGCTCGTGCGCATCGTCGCGGTCGAGCAGATCTACCGGGCGATGACAATCCTGCTCGGGCATCCCTACCACCGGCCCTAGCCGTTTGAGGCCACCGGGCGCGTTGGCGCCCGCGCCAGCCCTTTACCGGTCGCTTTCCCTGCGCTAAACCCCGCCGGTAACGAGCCCTCGCGTTACCGCGCAGGGCTTTTTTGTTGTTTTTCGCGGGAAGACAGGCAGCCATGGCGAATGTGGCGGTGGTCGGCGCCCAATGGGGCGACGAGGGCAAGGGCAAGATCGTCGACTGGCTTTCGCTGGAGGCGGACGTCGTTGTGCGTTTCCAGGGCGGGCACAACGCCGGCCATACGCTGGTCATCGACGGCGTCACCTACAAACTGGCCCTGCTGCCCTCCGGCATCGTCCGGCCGGGGAAACTGTCGGTGATCGGCAATGGCGTCGTCGTCGACCCGCATTTCCTGATCGGCGAGATCGAGCGACTGCGCGAGCAGGGCGTCGATATCACGCCCGCGAATTTCAAGATCGCCGAGAATGCGCCGCTGATCCTGTCGCTGCACCGGGAGCTTGACGCGCATCGCGAGGAGGCGAGCGGCGGCGCGAAGATCGGCACCACGAAGCGCGGCATTGGCCCCGCTTATGAGGACAAGGTCGGTCGTCGTTCGATCCGGGTCATGGACCTCGCCGAGCCCGATACGCTTGATGACAAGATCGCGCGTCTGCTTTCCCATCACAATCCGCTGCGTCGCGGGTTGGGCCTGCCGGAAGTGACAGTCGCGTCGCTGCGCGAGGAATTGCTCGCCGTCGCGCCGAAAGTTCTGCCTTTCATGGATGCGGTCTGGGACCTGCTCGACGCCCGCCGGCGCGCCGGAAAGCGCATTTTGTTCGAGGGCGCGCAGGGCGTCCTGCTTGACGTCGATCACGGCACCTACCCCTACGTCACCTCGTCCAATACGGTCGCCGCCGCAGCGGCCGCCGGCTCCGGACTGGGGCCGGGAGCCATCGGCTATGTGCTCGGCATCGCCAAGGCCTATACGACCCGCGTCGGCGGCGGGCCGTTCCCGACCGAACTGCATGATGAAATCGGCCAGACGATCGGCGATCGCGGCCATGAATTCGGCACCAACACCGGCCGGCGTCGCCGATGCGGCTGGTTCGACGCCGTATTGACCCGCCAGGCGGTGAAGACGTCGGGCATCAACGGCGTCGCGCTGACCAAGCTGGATATTCTCGACGGGTTCGCGGAAATCAAAATCTGCACCCATTACATGCTCGACGGAAAGCGCATCGATCGGCTGCCGGCGTCGCAGGCTGCGCAGGCGCGGGTTGCGCCGGTCTACGAGACCTTCCCCGGCTGGGGCGAGACGACGGGCGGCGCGCGTTCCTGGGCCGACCTTCCCGCCCAGGCGATCAAATATGTGCGGCGGATCGAGGAACTGATCGAGGCGCCGGTGGCGTTGCTGTCAACGAGCCCGGAGCGGGACGACACGATTCTCGTCCATAATCCGTTCCAGGACTGAGGCCGCCGCGCAACCTTGCGCCGGTCGCCGCGCTCCGCCATATCGGCGTGAGGAGAAGCAGCATGGCCCAACCCGATCCGGATATGAAAACGCCGCCCCTGCGTCTTCACGCGGTGGATGCGGAAGATCTGGCGCTCGTTTCGGCGGTTCTCCAGGACATGCTCGTGCGGGTCGGGGATATGGCCTTTCTGCCGCAAAACGGTCGTTTCGCCCTCGTTGGCGCGCGTTTCGACCATGTCGCGGAACGCGACGGTCGCCTTGAACGCTGCCGTTCCGGTCTGCATTTCGAAACTGTCGTCGGCGTCCGCTATCGGGGAATCCTGCGCGACCAGCCGGACGCGATCCTGTCGCTTCTCGCCGCGACTTTCGAGGCCGGACCGAATGAACCATCCGGCGCCGTCAATCTGCTGTTCGCCGGCGGCGGAGCCATTCGGCTGGATGTCGAGTGCGTCGAAGCGCAAATGCGCGACATCGGCCCACGCTGGGCCGTCAAATCGCGACCCACGCACGATCCAGGGCCGGACGCGCCGTCAGAACAGACCTGACGTCTTGACGAGACCATCGGCGGAAGGTCATGACAGCCGTCCTACCCGATTGGAGAACAAAATGACCTTGCGTCTGGACGCGTCCGCCCCCGATTTCGAGCAGCGTTTCATCGATCTGCTCGGCATGAAGCGGGAATCGTCGCATGATGTCGATACGACCGTCCGGGACATTATCGCGGATGTCGTCGCGCGTGGGGACGCCGCGTTGATCGATTATTCGAAGCGCTTCGACCGCATCGATCTGGCAGCGACCGGCATCGCGATTTCCGCCGCCGAGGTCGCCGCCGCCGAGGCCAAATGTTCGAAAGAACAGCTTGCGGCGCTGGATCTCGCCTATGAACGCATCACGGTCTATCACGCAAAGCAGAAGCCGGCGGATGTGCGCTATCGTGACGCCGTCGGCGTCGAACTCGGGTGGCGCTGGTCGCCGATCGACTCCGTTGGTCTTTATGTGCCGGGCGGCACAGCGGCCTATCCTTCTTCCGTTCTGATGAATGTCGCGCCCGCGCGGGTGGCGGGCGTGAAGCGCGTCGTCATGGTGGTGCCGACGCCGGACGGGCTGGTTCATCCGCTTGTCCTTGCCGCGGCCCGACGCGCCGGGATCGATGAAATCTATCGGGTCGGCGGCGCCCAGGCGGTGGCCGCGCTCGCCTATGGCACAAAGACGATCGCGCCCGTCGCCAAGATTGTCGGACCCGGCAACGCATGGGTCGCGGCGGCGAAGCGTCGTGTGTTCGGTCAGGTCGGCATCGACATGATCGCGGGGCCGTCTGAAGTGCTCATTCTTGCCGACGGGACCGCCAATCCCGACTGGATCGCCGCTGACCTGCTGGCGCAGGCGGAACATGACGAGTCCGCGCAGTCGATCCTCATCACTGATGATCCGGCGCTGGCGGAGGCCGTCATGGTCGCTGTCGATCGTCATCTCGAAACGCTTTCGCGCAAGGAAATCGCAAGCGCCTCATGGCGCGATTTCGGCGCGATCATTCGCGTGGCAAAACTCGCGGACGCGCTGCCGCTCGCGGACCGCATCGCGGCTGAACATCTCGAAATCATCAGCGCAGACGCCGAAGAACTTGCCGCGCGCGTTTCCAACGCCGGAGCCATCTTTATCGGCGGCTATACGCCGGAAGCGATCGGCGACTATGTCGGCGGCAGTAACCATGTCTTGCCGACGGCCCGTTCGGCGCGCTTCTCCTCCGGCCTGAGCGTGCTCGATTTCCTCAAGCGGACCTCGATCCTGAAATGCGATGCGGAGTCGCTGCGCGCCATCGGAGACGCCGCCGTCACGCTCGGGGAGGCGGAGGGACTGACTGCGCATGCGCGGTCTGTCGCCATCCGCATGAACAGGGCCGGGGTCTGAAAAGGTGGCGGAGGATGGTCGGCAGCGGCTGATTGCGGTTACGCTCGATGAAAACTCGATCGGGCGCGGCTCCGCCGATCAGGAACATGAGCGCGCCATCGCGGTCTACGACCTGATCGAAGACAATCATTTCGCCCTCGTCGGCCATGCGGACGGTCCCTATGCGTTGAACATTTCCCTCGTCGATGCACGGCTCGTTTTCGATGTGCGCGACGAAGAAGGCAGCCAGGTCGTCACCCATATTCTTTCGCTGACACCATTCCGGCGGATTTTGAAGGATTACTTTCTCGTCTGCGAAAGCTATTACGCCGCTATCCGTCATGCGACGCCGAGCCGCATTGAAGCGATCGACATGGGGCGTCGCGGTCTGCACAACGAAGGCGCGCTGCTTCTCGCCGAACGGCTCAAGGGCAAAATCGAAACGGATCAGGATACGGCGCGCCGGCTTTTTACGCTGATCACGGCGCTGCACTGGAAAGGCTGACGCCATGGTCGGGTCCATGGTCGGGGCAGGGATCGCTCCATTCGAGCGTCGCCCGCAGGCCGTCCTGTTCGCCTGCACGCTGAATACGGTTCGTTCGCCCATGGCCGAAGCGATCGCGCGGCATTACTTCGGTCGCGAGATTTATTTCGCTTCCGCCGGGATCAAGCGGGGCGAACCGGACGGTTTCGCAATCGCGGCGATGGAAGAGATGGGCATCGACATGACCGCGCATCGTCCGCACACGTTCGAGGATCTCGCCGACTCGAACTTCGATCTCATCGTCACCCTGTCGCCCGAGGCGCATCACCGGGCGCTCGAATTGACGCGCGCCATGGCGGTCGATGTCGTTTACTGGCCCACGCCTGACGCGACCGCCGCGCAGGGCTCGCGTGAGGCGATCCTCGATGCCTATCGCGATGTGCGCGACCGGCTCACCACGCGCATCAAGCAGTCCTTCGCGCGTTCACCCGTTATTGGCGCGCCAACGACTCATTCGCCAGAAAACGGCGCGTGAATTCCAACAGGGCGCGATCGCCATACCTTCGGCCGATGAAGGAAAGACCCAATGGCGCGCCGGTCGTCGGGATCGGAACGCTGATCTGCGGCAGCCCACAATAGCTTGCGATAATGAAGAAGCGCATCAGACGATAGCGAATCGCGTCGAGTTCCGCCGCGTCCGTATCCAGTCGCGGAGCCGGGAAGGGCGCAGTTGGCAGGACGATTGCCGAACTGTCGCCGAAAAGCGCATCGATTTTCGCGCGAAAGTTGACGCCGAACGCTTCCGCAGCCTGCTTTTCTTCAGCCGTGACCTGCTCCGCGATCGCAAAGCGTTGCGTAACGCCGGGACTGAAGGTCGGTCTATGCGCCTTTATCCAGGCGCCGACCGACTTCCACGCCTCAAAAGCCTGGAAATTACGGAAATGCGCGAGGGCCTCGTCGAGCGTCGCTGCGCCGATCCGGACATCGCCTGCGTTGCAGGCGTCGAGACGGGCGCTCAGCGACGCGGCGCCATCGAAGAAATCTTCGACGAGATCGTCGAAGCCGTCGGCGAGGCGGCGGATCGTCTCGCGCGCGGGCAGGGCGGCGTCTGGCGGCAGAAGCGCATCGCCAACGGCGATCATCGTATCAATATCGCGCGCGAACCAGCCGATCGTATCGAACGACGGCGCCAGCGGAATGACGCCAGCCATCGGTATCGCCCCGTGCGACGCGCGGAAACCGAAAACGCCACAGAAGGCCGCCGGGGCGCGGCATGAACCGGCCGTATCGGTGCCAATGGCGAAATCGACGAGACCTGCAGCGGCCGCGACCGCCGATCCGGAAGACGAGCCGCCGGTATGCCGCCCGGGGGACGCCGGATTAATTGGCGCGGGAAAGTGCGGATTGTCGCCGAGCAGGCTGTAGGCCATCTCGTCCATTCGCGCCTTGCCGATCAACCGGGCCCCGGCGCGGCTGAGTCGGTCCACGACAGCTGCGTTACGCGACGCGGCCGCATGCGACGCCGCCCAGAGCGGGACGCCGTTATCGGAGACGAGGCCCGCTACGTCGATGTTTTCCTTGACTACAAAAGTCCTTGCCGACAGCGGGCCCGGAGATTCCGCCGGATATTCAAGGGGGACGCTGAGCGCGTTGAAACTCTGTCTTTCTGGCGGCTGGCTCACAGGGCGCGGCTCGCGGGCCGCATCAGCCATAGACCCAGCCGGTGAAGGCCGCGCAGACAAAGAAGCCAAAGGCTCCGAAAATGATCAACTTGACGAGTCCTTCGGGCATATCGCTTCCTTCGATGCGTTCACCCGCAAACGCCGCTAAAAACGGGGTTATCCACAACCGGCGGGCATGAAAAGCATTCTTTCCTCAGACGGAAAATAGGGGGCGCGGGTAGGCCGGCAAGCGCTCCCCTTCGACCGGTGACGCCGTGCTACTTGCGCAGCGAAACAGGGTAGGCGGGCGATGTGCGCGACCGTTCGAGCGCCGCTGTCTCTGATGTCTCGCCCCTGCGCGGAATCGCTGGACGGCTCTTTCCGGCTCCCTCGAGATTTGTCGCGAAACCGAGGGCGAGGAGAGCGAGCCAAACAGCGGTCGGAACGATTTTTGCCCTGTTGAACGGCATGACATGCCCCGTTTCCATCGTCTTTTTCGTCGTTTCCATCGTGCTTTTCGGGATGGCTGAGGGGAAGCGCCACAACACCGGGGAGGATTGGCGCCAGTTAACATTTCGGCCGGTGTCTGGCCGGCATCAAACCTTTTACGGCAGGAGTGTTTGGCGCCAGTAGAGGCGCCTTCCGTGGCTCTATGTTTGCGAGGTCGCCCATCTTATCTGAAGGTCAGGAGCGGCGAACATGAGCATGACAACCATTTCGCGACCGGCTCCCGTAGTGCGAAGCGGGCATGCCCAGCTTTCGATCCTGCTACGGGAAGACGGGAAAGCGACCCTGCAGACCCAGATTTTCGATCAGATCCGCGCGATGATCCTCAATGGTCAATTACGCGGCGACGATCCGCTGCCCACAACGCGCGAGCTCAGCGCACAGCTTGGCGTATCGCGAAATACGGCCGTGCTGGCCTATGAACGGCTCATTGCCGAGGGTTATATCCGCACGCGTCCCTATGTCGGGACCTTTGTCTCGCCGGATCTGCCCGACACCGCCTTCCTTTCGAAGGGCGACGCCCGCCAGGCTTCCGAAGCGCCGATCGCCGAGGCCGATTCCGGGTTTGACGCGGGAACAAGCCTGCGGACCCATCAACTCGCGAAGCCGGACCGGCGGCGTCTCGCCGCCGATTTCTGGGTCGGTCGTCCGGACGCACGGACCTTTCCGCTTAAGGCCTGGTCCCAGCACATCAAGGCGCGCCTGAAAAGCGCGGCGCCGAAGCTGACGAGCTACAGCGATCCGGCCGGACTGCTGGAGCTTCGGCAGGCCATCGCC
>CAZJAY010000002.1:0-1954 GCA_964543915.1 uncultured Methylocystis sp.
GCCGCCGGGATCGCCTGCCTCGAACTGGCGAAGGCGCGCGGTTTCGATCCGCGAAATGTGATCCTTTGCGACACCAAGGGCGTCGTCTACCGGGGCCGCACGGAAGGCATGAACCAGTGGAAGAGCGCGCACGCCGTCGACACCTCGGCGCGCTCGCTCGCCGAAGCGCTGGTTGGCGCGGATATTTTTTATGGTCTCTCGGTGAAAGGCGCGCTTACGCCGCAAATGCTGAAATCCATGGCTCCAAACCCGATTGTTTTCGCCATGGCCAATCCCGATCCGGAAATCACGCCGGAAGAAGCGCGCGCGACGCGTCCGGACGCTATCGTCGCGACGGGTCGTTCCGACTATCCCAACCAGATCAACAACGTTCTGGGCTTTCCCTACATCTTTCGCGGCGCGCTCGACGTTCGCGCCAAAACGATCAACATGGAAATGAAGATCGCCGCCGCGCAAGCGCTGGCGCAGCTCGCGCGTGAAGATGTGCCGGACGAAGTCGCCAACGCCTACCGCGGCGCGCGCCCGAAATTCGGCCGCGATTATCTCATCCCCGCGCCCTTCGATCCGCGCCTCATTTCGGTTGTTCCGGCGGCGGTCGCGCGCGCGGCGATGGACTCGGGCGTCGCGCGACGGCCGATCGTCGATATGAAAGCCTATCGCGCCGAACTGACGGCGCGGCGCGATCCCGTCGCCGCGCTGATGCAGAGCATTTTCGATCGCGTGCAACGCAATCCGAAACGCGTCGTCTTCGCCGAGGGCGAGGAAGAACAGGTCATTCGCGCGGCGCAGGGTTTCGTCAATCAGGGTCTTGGCCGCGCGATCCTTGTGGGTCGCGAGGATCGCGTGCGCGCGGCGGCGGCCGAGGCGGGCGTCGAACTCTCGACCGGCGTCGAAATTCACAATGCGAAACTGTCGAAAAAGACCGAAGAATCTGTACAGTTTCTCTACGGCCGCCTGCAGCGCAAGGGCTTTCTCCAGCGCGACTGTCAGCGTCTGATTTTTCACGACCGCAATCATTTCGCCGCCGCCATGGTCGCGCGCGGCGATGCGGATGCGATGGTGACAGGCGTCACGCGCAATTTCTCGCTCGCGCTTTCGGAAGTGCGCCGCGTCATCGATCCGAGCCCGGGGCGGCGACTGATCGGCGTCTCCCTTGTCCTGACCAAGGGCCAGGTCGTTCTGGTCGCCGACACGGCGATCACCGAAATGCCGGATTCGGAAGAACTCGCCGACATCGCGACCGAAGCCGCGCGGGTCGCCCGCCAGCTCGGTCTCATTCCCCGCGTGGCGCTGCTCGCCTTCTCGACTTTCGGCTATCCGCCGGGCGAACGCACCGCGCGGGTGCAGGAAGCGGTCCGCGTTCTCGACAAAAGGCGCGTCGATTTCGAATATGAAGGCGAAATGGGCGCCGATATTGCGCTTAACCTGGAGCGGATGCGTAGCTTCCCCTTCGCCCGCCTGACCGACGCAGCCAATGAGCTTGTCATGCCGGCGTTTCATTCGGCGGCTATCTCGACGAAAATGTTGCAGGAACTGGGCGACGCAACGGTTCTGGGACCGCTGATCGTCGGTCTTGATCGGCCGGTGCAGATCGTCCAGCTCGGCGCGACCGACGCCGATATCCTGAACTTCGCGGCGATCGCCGGTTTCGGGCTCGGAGCCTGAGCCGGACCAACAGGGAAGAGAAAAGCATTCGACCGGTTCCGCTTCCCGGACGCCGGATTATGCGTTAATCGCCAACCGATTCAGCCAAGGCATGAGAGAATCTTGATGAACATTACGATGATTGGCTCGGGCTATGTGGGTCTCGTCTCGGGCGCCTGTTTCGCGGATTTCGGCCATCGGGTGATCTGCGTCGACAGCGACGCCGGCAAGATCGAACGGCTGCTGCGCGGGGAAATACCGATCTTCGACCCTGGTCTCGACGAACTCGTCGCCAATAATGTAGCGGCGG
>CAZJAY010000002.1:1964-19143 GCA_964543915.1 uncultured Methylocystis sp.
CTTCACCACCGATCTTGCGCCGGCCGTGAAAGGCGCGGACGCTGTGTTCATCGCCGTCGGCACGCCCTCGCGACGCGGCGACGGCCACGCTGATCTCTCCTATGTCTACGCCGCCGCGAAAACCATCGCCGGCGCGCTCGACGGCTTTACGGTCGTCGTCAACAAATCGACGGTTCCCGTCGGCACCGGCGACGAAGTCGAACGGCTTATTCGCGAAGCGAATCCGAAAGCGGATTTCGCCGTCGTCTCCAATCCGGAATTTCTGCGCGAAGGCGCGGCGATCGAGGATTTCAAACGTCCCGACCGTGTGGTGATTGGCGTCGAGGATCCACGCGCACGGGAGATTATGGAAGAAATCTACCGGCCGCTGTCGCTCAATGCGCCGCCACTGCTATTCGTCGGACGGCGCACGTCAGAACTGACGAAATATGCAGCCAACGCCTTCCTCGCCACCAAGATCACCTTCATCAATGAAGTCGCCGATCTGTGCGAGAGAGTCGGCGCCGATGTGCAGGACGTCGCGCGCGGCATCGGCCTCGACAAGCGCATCGGCGCAAAATTCCTGCATGCGGGACCGGGCTACGGCGGCTCCTGCTTCCCGAAGGATACGCTGGCGCTCATCAAGACGGGGCAGGACGAAGGCGCTTCGCTGCGCATCGTCGAAACGGTTGTCGCCGTCAACGACTCCCGCAAACGGGCGATGGCGCGCAAAATTATCCAGGCGCTGGGCGGTTCAGTGCGCGGGCGGAAGATCGCGCTGCTCGGGCTCGCCTTCAAACCCAATACCGACGATATGCGGGACGCGCCGTCTCTCGCGATTGTCGCGTCGCTCGCGGGCGACGGCGCCGAGGTTCACGCCTACGATCCGGAAAGCATGGCGCAGGCGCGGCCGCTTATGCCGGAGGTGTCGTTTCACGACGACGCCTATTCGGCGATTGAGGGAGCCGATGCGCTGGCGATCGTTACGGAATGGGATGCGTTTCGCGCGCTGGACCTCGACCGGGTGAAAAGCCTGCTGAAAACCCCAATCGTCGTCGATCTGCGCAATATCTATCGCCCGGCGGAGATGCGCAAACGCGGCTTTACCTATGTCAGCGTCGGGCGCCGCTGACACGAAATTCGCAACAAAAAATGGCGGGAAAATCCCGCCATTTTCGCATTGCGCGACTCACTGTGCGGCGAGTCGGATTTCCGGATAGACGCAGTGCTCGCCGCTCTTTTCGTCGACATGCAGATGCGATGGGGGCTCGACAAAAGCGATGCCAAGCGTTTGCCAGACATCGACCATGGCCTCGACCAGCGCCGCAATATGCTCCTGGGTGTGACGCGGCGTTGGCGTGATCCGCAAACGCTCGCTGCCCCGCGCAACAGTCGGATAATTGATCGGCTGTATATAGATATGATGGCGTTTGAGCAGAAGATCGCTCGCCGTCTTGCAGAGCTCGGCGTCGCGCACCATCACCGGCACGATATGCGAGCCATTTTCGAGGATCGGAAGACCCGCGGCGGACAACGCATGTTTGGTGATATGCGCCGCCCGCTGATGGGCTGCGCGCAGATCGGGACGATTCTTCAGTAACCGCACAGCGGCGCATGCGGCGGCTGCGACCGACGGCGGTAATGCAGTGGAGAAAATGAAAGCGGCGGCGTAGGAGCGGATCGCGTCGATCACCGCCGCATCGCCCGCAATATAGCCGCCCATGGTCCCGAAACCCTTCGCGAGGGTCCCTTCGATCACGTCGATACGGTCCATAACGGCGGCTTTTTCGCAAATGCCGCCGCCGCGCGCGCCATACATGCCAACCGCGTGGACTTCGTCGACATAGGTCATTGCGCCATAACGCTCGGCGAGCGCGGCGATTTCGGCGACCGGCGCAATATTGCCGTTCATCGAATAAAGGCTCTCGAAGACAATCAGTTTCGGCCGCTCGCCGGCCTCGATCAGCAGTTCTTCGAGATGTTCGAGATCATTGTGCCGGAAGATCTTTTTCTCGGCGCGCGAACGCCGCACGCCCTCGATCATCGAATTATGGTTGGAGGCGTCGGACAGAATGACGCAATCGGGAAGGATATCGGCGATCGTGGAAATCGCGGCGAGGTTGGAAATCCAGCCTGAAGTAAAGACGAGCGCAGCCTCTTTGCCATGCAGATCGGCAAGCTCGTGCTCCAGTTCGACGATGGCGTGGCTGGTGCCGGAAATATTGCGCGTGCCGCCGGCGCCGGCGCCCACACGCGCCGCCGTTTCGATCATGGCGGCGATTACTTCGGGGTGCTGGCCCATGCCGCGATAATCGTGCGAGCCCCAGACGGGGACGTCGTCGACCGCGCCATTGTCGCGATGCCAGCGCGCCCGCGGAAAACTTTCGACATCGCGTTCGAGATGCACGAACACACGATAGCGACGCTCTTCCTTGAGACGGGAAACGGCGGCTTCGAAATAACGCCGATACACCATTACGACACCCCTCGGGTGGATAATCTCTGCCGGCCCCTGCCGGTTGCGAGCCGAACCTGCAGCGGAACCCCGTCCTCTTCCGGAGCCAGTCTGGACAGATTCCTACATAGCCGATCCCCCATCCGAATGCGAGGGGCGGAATGACGCGCGTTATAGCGAAAATATTGTCGCGGGCAGACGCCCGCCGGACCGCAAGGCGTTGGCGCCACGGCCATTTCTATAGCGCCATTTTTTGCGTCGCAGCATCAACCGCCGTCCTTGGCGGCGGCAAACGCGTCCGGTTCAGGCGGCGAGCGCATCCAGCACGCGCGCCCAGGAGCGTGCGCCTTTATGGAACGAGAGCCAGGAATATTTCTCGTTCGGGGAATGAATACGATCGTCGTCGAGCGCGAAGCCGATCATCAGGGCGTCCATGCCGAGATCGCGTCTGAACGCGCCGACAATCGGGATGGATCCGCCGCATCCCGCGAGCACGGCGTCGCGGCCCCATTCCTCGGTCAGGGCGCGGCGCGCGCGGGCGAGCGCTTCCGAGCCAAATGGCAACTGAAGCGCGCCGGAAGCGCCATGCGAGATAAATTCTGCGGTTGTGTCCGGTAAGAGACGCGCGCGCACGAATTCGCGGAAGCTCTCCATGAGCGCGCCGGGATCCTGTCGGCCCACAAGACGGAAAGAAAATTTCGCCGAGGCCTGCGCCGGCAAAACGGTCTTCGCCCCTTTGCCGGTATAGCCGCCGACAATGCCATTGACGTCGCAGGTCGGTCGCGCCCAGATCTGTTCGATCACGCCGCGTCCCGCCTCGCCGCCCGCTTGCGTCAGGCCGATGGCGGCAAGATAGGCGCGCTCGTCAAATTCAAGGTCGCGCCATTGCTGCGCGATATCTTCCGGCAATTCCGGCACGCCGTCGTAGAAGCCCGGCAGCGTCACGCGACCCTGATCATCATGCAGATCGCCGATGATTTTCGCCAGCACATGGCTTGGATTGGGAACCGGACCGCCAAACATCCCGGAATGCAGATCGTGACTCGGGCCCCGGATGATCACTTCCTCCTGCGCGAGACCGCGCAGCCTAACCGTGATCGCCGGCGTCCGCGCGTTCCACATGCTGGTGTCGAAAATCAGCGCAAGATCGGGCTTCGACAATTCATCGCGGTTTGCAGCGAGAAAAGCCGGCAGCGAGGGCGAGCCGGTTTCCTCCTCGCCTTCAAACAGGAAGGTGACATGGCAGGGCAAGCCGCCATGCGCCTCGAAAGCGCGGCAGGCCTCAAGGAAGGTCATGAGTTGCCCCTTGTCGTCAGAGGCTCCGCGCGCGACGATCTCGGGTCCGCCCGCACCCTCCGCAATCCGGGGCGCGAAAGGCGCCGTCGCCCATAATTCGAGCGGATCCGGCGGCTGGACGTCATAGTGGCCGTAAAAGAGAATATGCGGCGCATCCTTACGTTTGGCCGCCGCATGACCGACGACCATCGGATGGCCAGGCGTTGGCCGCACGTCGGCGCTATAGCCAAGCGCGTTCAGATAATCGGCGAGCCAGTTCGCAGCGCGCAGACAATCGCCGGTATAGGCGGGATCCGTCGACACCGACGGAATGCGCAGAAGATCGAAAAGACGCTCCCGCGACGCATCCAGGTTGGCGTCGATGGAATTCAGCACCGCCTCAATGGTCGCCATTTCTTTTCTCCCCTGTGTCGGGAGGAAAATAGAACGACAGCGGCGCGCCGGAAAGCGCGATCAGCGCGTCGGGACCGGCGTTCCGCTACGATAATCGTAAAATCCGCGCTGGGTCTTTTTGCCAAGCCAGCCGGCCTCAACATATTTCACGAGCAGCGGGCAAGGCCGGTATTTCGTATCGGCCAACCCTTCGTGAAGCACCTGCATTACGGAAAGGCAGGTGTCGAGACCGATAAAGTCGGCAAGTTGGAGCGGGCCCATCGGATGATTGGCGCCGAGCTTCATCGCGGTGTCGATGGCCTCAACGGAGCCGACGCCCTCGTAAAGCGTATAGATCGCCTCATTGATCATCGGCAGAAGGATGCGATTGACGATAAAGGCGGGAAAGTCCTCGGAGACCGTCACGGTCTTGCCGAGCTTTGCACAAAAGGCGCGCGCGGCGTCGAAGGTCGCGTCTTCGGTCGCAATGCCGCGAATGAGCTCGACGAGCTGCATGCGCGGCACGGGGTTCATGAAATGAATGCCGATAAAACGTTCGGGCCTGCCCGTGATCGCCGCAAGACGCGTGATCGAAATCGACGAGGTGTTCGAGGCGATGATGGCGTCCGGTTTCGCGATCGCGGCGACGGCTTCGAGAATCCCGCGTTTGACATCTTCATTTTCGGTTGCGGCCTCGATGACAATGTCGGCCCCGGCGAGATCCGAAATCGCGGCGGCGCCCGAAATATGCGGCAGCGCTGCGGCGACCGCATCTGCGGCGAGATGGCCGCGCTCCGCTGACTTACGCATCTGGGCGCCAATATCGGCGACACCGGCCTCAACCCGCTCGGGCGAGATATCGTTCAGCGCCACGTCCAGACCGGCCAAAGCGCAGACCTGGGCGATGCCCTTGCCCATCTGACCCGCGCCTATCACGCCAACCTTGCGAATCTCGAAGCTCATCGATCGAACACCATGGCCAGAGGATCAACGCGCGCTGGCGATTGCACTGCAATACAAACGTCGCCGCAGCGCAATATAGCGCGCGTTTGGATCGAAAGAAAACCGCCGGCGCGGCAAAAAATGGCGCCGCGCCGCGAAAGCCGTTTCCTTCTTACGGAAATGGCCGGTTCATCATCGGGCTCAGCGCCCGGATTTGGCGAGCTCCGCCTCGAGCTCCGGCAGCGCCGTGAAGAGATCGGCGACAAGGCCGTAATCGGCGACCTGAAAAATCGGCGCTTCCTCGTCCTTGTTGATCGCGGCGATGATCTTCGAATCCTTCATGCCTGCGAGATGCTGGATCGCGCCCGAAATGCCGACCGCAATATAAAGATCCGGCGCCACCGCCTTACCGGTCTGGCCAACCTGAAGGTCGTTCGGCGCGAAACCCGCGTCGACAGCCGCGCGCGATGCGCCGATGGCGGCCCCCAGCCGATTGGCGACCGGCTCGATATATTTCGCGAAATTCTCGGACGAACCGACGCCGCGACCGCCCGAAACGATCGTTTTCGCTGCGGTCAGCTCGGGACGTTCGGATTGCGCAAGCGCCTCGCTTCTGAAGGCGGAAACCGCAGGGTTCGCTGGCGCGGCGACGGTCTCGACCGGCGCAGACCCACCCTCGCCGGAGGCGGCGAAGGCCGTTGTGCGCACGGTGATGACTTTTTTCGCATCTTTGGCGCGGACGGTCTGCACCGCATTGCCGGCGTAGATCGGGCGCTCGAAAGTGTCAGGCCCGACCACCTTGATGATGTCGGAAACCTGGGCCACATCAAGCAACGCGGCGGCGCGCGGCAGAATATTTTTCGTCGCGCTGGTCGACGGCGCAAGGATAACGTCATACGCGCCGGCAAGCGCTACGATCAGGGCCGCGACCGGCTCGGCGAGCTGGTGATCGCAACCGGCATCTTCGCAAAGCAGCACCTTTTCGACGCCAGCCAGCTTCGCAGCTTCGGCGGCCGCGCCGGCGAGGCCCGGACCCGCGACAAGAATGTGAACGGGGCCGCCGATTTCCTTCGCGGCGGTCAGCGCCTTGGCGGTCGACGGCGCGAGCGCGCCTTTCGCGGTTTCGGCAAGAAGCAGAATCGTCATCTCAAATCACCCCCGCTTCCTTGAGTTTCGACACGAGTTCGGCGACGGATCCAACCTTGACGCCCGCCGCGCGCGCCGCTGGCTCGGCGGTCTTCAGCACTTCAAGACGCGGCGCGATGTCGACGCCGTAATCGGCCGGCTCCTTGACCGCGACTTCCTTCTTCTTCGCCTTGATGATGTTCGGCAGGCTGGCGTAACGCGGCTCGTTGAGACGCAGATCCGTCGTCACGATCGCCGGCAGCGTGAGGCGCACGGTCTGCAAACCGCCGTCGATCTCACGGGTCACGTCTACCGAACCGTCGACAAGCTCAACCTTCGAGGCGAAGGTTCCCTGGCCCCAGCCAAGAAGCGCAGCGAGCATCTGCCCGGTCTGGTTGGAATCGTCGTCAATCGCCTGCTTGCCCATGATCACGAGGCCAGGCTGCTCCTCCGCCACGATCTTCGCGAGGATCTTCGCCACCGCCAACGGCTCCACGGTTTCGTCGGTCCGGACGAGAATGCCGCGATCGGCGCCCATCGCCAACCCGGTCCGCAGCGTTTCATCGGCTTTGGCCGGACCGATCGACACAACCACAATCTCTGTCGCCTTGCACGCCTACTTGAGGCGCAGCGCTTATTCAACCGCGATCTCGTCGAACGGGTTCATCGACATTTTGACGTTCGCAAGATCGACGCCCGACCCATCCGGCTTCACCCGGATTTTGACGTTGTAGTCGACCACCCTCTTGACGGGCACGAGAATCTTCATTGGCTGAACTCCCGGCGGGAACCTGCGGTCCCGGATTCATCGAAAGATCGGAGAAAGGCTCTGGTAACGGGCGCTCCGGCATGAGTCAAACCCGACTGCCGGCGTTTTTTGCGCCGCCGAATGCATGCGCCGCCCTGCCATCCGCAATCAGCCGGTTCCGGCTGGCGGCTCGCCCGAGGCGTTATCCGAAACCGGCTTTTCGAACGGCTGTTTAGGTTCGAAAAGCGGCAGGCCGCGCCGTTTGAAAAGCGGCGTCAGAACGAGGCCTGCGACAATCCCGCCAATGTGCGACATCCACGCCACATGCCCGCCCCCTCCCAGCGTCGCGTTAAGCAGCTGGATCAACAACCAGGCGCCGATGAAAAGCAGGGCGCTCGCATGGAAAACGAAGAGCGGCGCCCGGAGGCCGAAAATTGAACGACGCGGCTGGCCGACGATCATCGAGAGCAACCAGACCGGTTGAAGGACCATCGTCAGCGGCGGGAAAACGCCGCCGATCGTCGCCCCCGGATAAAGAAGCAGGAAGGCGATGCAGACGCCGGAAATCGCGCTCGACGCACCGATGAGCGGCGTGATCGAGTCAGGCGTTGAATAAACGTAGAAGACGCCCGCAGTGGCGCCGCAGGAAAGGTAAAACAAAAAATAGTGAAACGGGCCCATCGCATCTTCGACATTGTCGCCAAAGACATGGAGGAAAAGCATGTTGCTGACGATGTGCCAGATGGACGAGTGGAAGAACAGCGAGGTGAGCAATGTAAGCGGGGCCGGCGGTCCAACGATCCAGTCCGCAAGCTGCGCCTCCCCGAACAGAATGCGCGGGATCAGCGCAAATCCACGCATGACGGTCAGCGGATCGCCGAGGATTTCGCTTTGGACGATAATAAAGATGAATACATTGACGACGATCAGCGCATTATTCACGAATGGCCGCCGGATGAAGCGAAGCGGCTGATCATCGAGGATCGGTATCACCATCGCGTCGTCTCCGCAGGGGCGGAAGCATTTGATCCGCCTGTCTCTATTATAGGCGCGATGAACGAACAGTCACACCGCGCGGCGTGGAAGCCGTCAAAAGCGGGCGAACAGCGGCCGCAGACAAACGAGCAGCGCACTGCGGAGTCTCGCGATGTCGAACGCCACGACGAAGGCCCCGTAGGCCGCCGCGCCGACGCCGATTTCGAGCAGCAAGGTTCCCATACCCGGCGCGCGCGCGCGCAGGGGCGCGACCAGAAGCCACAAGGCGCCCGTCGCTACGCCCGCGAGCACAAGGTCGCGAAAGGACGGCCAGACCGGATCGACCCGCAACGCGTAAAAGATCGTGACGACAAGCGCAGCGACATAGCCGCCGGCCTGCGTGATGGCCAGATTGGTGGCGTCGTTTCCCCACGGTAAGGCGAGCAGAAGCCCAATCGCGGCCACGACCGCCGCCGTTGCGGCGTAAACAAGCGGCGCCGTGCGTTTCTCGATCTGAAAGACCGGATTGATCCCGAAATGGATCAATCCCATCGCAAACAGGCCCGGCACCAGCACCCCAATGTACTGGCCGAAAGGCCCGCGAAATTCGCCCGGCACGACAAGCGCCTCGACGGACGGCATGACGAGAAAGAGCCCGACGCAGGCCGGGAGCAGAATCGCGAAGACAACCGACATATTCGCCGCAACCTGAACACGCGCCTGATCGGGCCCATGGGTGTCATGCGCATCGACCGCGATCTGAAACAGCAAGACGTCCAGCGCCGTCCCGAAAGCGAGCACGGCGCGCAGGCCGATATCATAGGCCAGCGCGAATTGCCCGGTTTCGGCGAAATCATAGACCCGCGCGACAATCGCGCGGGAAGCGAGCGGCATCGCCTGATAGAGCAGATGCGCGGCGACGATCGGCGCACTGTAGGCGACGAACCGTCGCGCGATCGCAGCGCTGGCCCCGCGCGGCGCGGCGCCCGGATCGCGCAGCGCGGGACGCATCAGCAACGCGGTCCCGAACAGGCTCGCGACCCCGCCCGCGAGCGCGACCCCGGCCGATTGGAACAAAAAGGCGCCGCCGCCGATGAACGCCAGCGCCAGGATGTTTTTCGCCAGCATCAGTCGACCATAGGCGCCATCGTCGAAGCGCGCGCGGGCCAGAGCCGTCGAGTAATCGAAGAGGCCATTGGCTGTCGCTGTCAACAACGCGAGGACGATGAGGCGATTATCGAAATCGAGCGACGGACCGACAAGCGCGTAAATCCCTCCCGCCGCCGCGAGCAGCAGGCTCACAGCCAAAAAGCACAGGGCGAGCGTCGAACGCACCGCCGGATCGCCGTCGCGCGTTCGGCGAGAATAGAACCGCGTCGCGGAAAGACGCAGCCAATCGTAAAGCGCGGTCTGGACGACGACGGCGATCGCAAACGCGAGGGCGAAACGACCATATTCGGCCGGGCCGAGGAAATTCGCAATCAGCAGGCCGATAACGAAATTCGCGCAGGCGTTCAGGAAAAAGCCGAGAAGCACTGTCACGAAAAGGACGCCCCGGCTCCGACCGATGCGGAAAACGCGCGCGCGCGGAACATTACGCCATCGGGCTCCAGCGACCGAGCGCCGACAGTTCGCGCAGCGCACGCGCGTCGCGATCGGTCACGTCGGGATATTCCGGATCGGCGTCAGCCGGATCGAAATACTTCCAGGAGCGCGCGCATTTGACGCCCGACGCGCGCGTCGGGACGACAGCAACGCCCGGCGCCTCCGGCAAACGAAAGGCGTCGGCGGGTCCCTCGCCGCTTTTAACCACAATGTCCGAGACGATGCAGATTTCGGCGAAATCGACGCCGTCGAGCGCCATCAACAGTTTCGGATCGGAGACATATACGACTGGCGCCGCTTCAAGCGACGAGCCAATGCGTTTTTGCGCGCGTTCGATCTCCAGCGCGCCGGTGACGATCGAACGGATCGCGCGCACGCTCTCCCATTTCTGCGCCAGCGCGGCGTCTCGCCAATGGGAGGGCACATCGGGAAAGGTCTCGACATGCACCGAGACCGTCCCGGGATAATGTGAAAGCCACGCCTCTTCCGCCGTGAAGACAAGGATCGGCGCAAGCCAGTTCGTCACGCAACGGAAAATCTGCGCGATAACCGCAAGCGATGTGCGGCGTTTCAGGCTCGATGGCGGATCGCAATAGAGCGCGTCCTTGCGGATATCAAAATAAAACGCCGACAGATCGCTCGTCATGAAGGGCGTCAGCAATGCGATGACTTTCTTGAAGTCATAGGCTGCATAGGCCGAACGAATTTGCGCGTCCATCTCGACGAGACGATGCAGCATCAGTCTTTCGAGTTCGCTGGCCTGATCGATCAGCGCATCGTCGGCCGGCGTGTGATGCGCGAGCGTCCCGAGCATCCAGCGCAGCGTGTTGCGCAATTTGCGATAGAGTTCGACGAAGGTCTTCAGTATTTCGGGTCCGACGCGCAGATCGTCGGCGTAGTCCGACGCCGCCACCCACAGACGCAGAATATCGGCGCCGGAGTCGGCGATGACCTTCTGGGGCGCAACGACATTGCCGAGCGACTTCGACATTTTGCGGCCCTTCTCGTCGAGCACGAAGCCATGCGTCAGCACAGCGTCATAGGGCGCGCGGCCGCGCGTGCCGCAGCTTTCCAGCAACGAGGAATGAAACCAACCGCGATGCTGATCGGAGCCTTCGAGATACATCACTTCGTCGGCGCCGCCGTCGCGCTTGCGATGAATGCCGGCGAGCGCCGGAAACTGTTGCGCATCGTCCAGCACGAAGGCGTGCGTCGAGCCGGAGTCGAACCACACGTCGAGTACATCGGAAACTTTTTCGTAGTCGTCGGGGTTATAATCGGGTGCGAGGAAACGCGCCGCGGCGCCGGCGTCATACCAGGCGTCAGCGCCTTCCTTTTCGAAAGCCTCAAAGATGCGGGCGTTCACTTTCGCATCGACGAGGATCTCATGCGCGCCTTTTTTGACAAAGACGGCGATGGGCACGCCCCAGGCGCGTTGACGCGACACCACCCAATCGGGCCGATTGGCGATCATGCCGCGAATACGATTTTCGCCGGCAGCCGGCGTCCATTGCGTGCGGGCGATTTCATCAAGCGCGACCGCGCGCAGGGATTTTCCATCGGCGAAGGGTTTGTCCATCGCGATGAACCATTGCGGCGTATTGCGAAAGATCACCGGTTTTTTTGAGCGCCATGAATGCGGATACTGATGCTTCAGCCTTCCGCGCGCGATGATGTTCCCGGCAGCGACAAGCGCGGCGATCACCGCCTCGTTGGCGTCCCCCTTCTCGCCCTTTTCGGTCAGGACGCGCTTGCCTTCGAAACCCGGCGCGTCCCTCGTATAGAAGCCGTCTTCGTCGACCGTATAGGGAATGCGCGTATCGATGCCGCGCGCAATGAGATCGCGCTGGCTCGCCATCCAGATGTCAAAGTCCTCGCGACCGTGGCCCGGCGCCGTATGCACGAAGCCTGTGCCGGTATCGTCGGTGACATGATCGCCATCGAAGAGCGGAACATCGAAATCGTAGCCGAGATGCGCGAGCGGATGTGCGCAAACGAGCGCCGACAGGGTCGCCGCCGGAACATCGCCGACACGCTCATAGCCATCGACCTTCGCCGCCTTGAAAACGTCGGCAGCGAGCTTGTCGGCGAGGATGAACGAGTGATCGACGGCCGCCCAATTATTTTCGGCCGCATGCGTTACGCGATAAAGTCCGTAGTCGATCCGCGAGGAAAAAGAGATCGCGCGATTTCCGGGAAGCGTCCAGGGCGTCGTTGTCCAGATCGCCACGCGCGCGCCCGACAAAGCGCCGTCTGCGCCGCAAGTGATCGGAAACGCCACCCACACCATGTCGCTGGTGTGATCCTCATATTCGACTTCCGCCTCGGCGAGCGCCGTCTTTTCGACGACGCTCCACATCACCGGTTTGGAGCCGCGATAGAGCAGGCCGTTTTCGGCGAATTTCATAATCTCGCGGGCGATGGTCGCCTCGGCCGGATAGGCCATCGTGGCGTAGGGCCGATCCCAGTCGCCGGCGACGCCGAGCCGTTTGAATTCGTCGCGCTGCACATCAAGCCAGCGTTCGGCCCAGGCGCGACATTCCCGCCGGAAGGCAATCATGGCTTGCGGATCGGAGAAATCGGGCTTGGGCTTACCCTTCGCGCGGTAATTCTCTTCCTCAATCTTCCATTCGATGGGCAGGCCGTGACAGTCCCAGCCCGGGACATAGACGCAATCCTTGCCGGTCATGCGCTGGCTGCGCGTGACAATGTCCTTCAGAATTTTATTGAGCGCATGGCCGATGTGGATATTGCCGTTGGCGTAGGGCGGGCCGTCGTGCAGCGTGAATTTCGGCCGGCCGGCGGCGGCGGCGCGCATTTTTTCTTCAAGCCCGATATCCGCCCAACGCGCCAGAAATTCCGGTTCACGCTGCGGCAGACCCGCGCGCATCGGAAAGCCGGTCTCCGGCAGATAGAGCGATTTGGCGTAATCCGGCCCTTTGGGACTGTCGTTCATGTTCCGCGACCGCAAGACGCGCCGACGCGGCGCGCGACAAAGTCCGCGTCACATAAGCCATTTGATCAAAAAGGCCAATCGAGACGCCGACGCGCGGCGCCGTCAGCGTAAACGGCGAAACGGACCGATCCCGGCGCTTCCCGCAAGCCACGCGCCGGCCCCCAGTAGAAGGACGATCGGCGCGACAATGAGAAACAGCCCGGTCATGAAGAAAAAGCCCAGTCCCAGCAGGCAAAGCGCCGCCGCCCCCGCGACAAGACTTCCAAAGGGCCCGAGCCTGACGATCCGTGCGCGGCCATCGCCGCCCGCGATCCAGATCCGGCCCGACACCGGAACCTCGTCGAAAAACTCCGACGGCTCCCGCGCATCTCCCGGCGGGATGATTTCGATTTTCCGGTCGTCGTTCGTCATACCCCGCGAACCTCCGCTTGCGTGACCGAAACATAGGGACCCGCGCGTCGCGACGCTATGGCCCTGCTTGCGATAAAATTTCCCGGGCCCGGGCGCTGTCGCGACCCATCTGGTCAATCAGCGCCTCGATGCTCTCGAATTTCTCTTCGCCGCGGATGAAGCCATAGAAGGCGACTTCGACCGCCCGGCCATAAAGATCTCCATCGAAATCAAAGATAAAAACCTCAAGGAGCGGCGGTCCATTGTCGAAGGTCGGCCGGCGGCCGAAACTCGCGACAGCCGGCAGGGGCCGGCCATCGAAATCAAGCGTCACGGCGTAGATGCCATAGGCGAGCCGGCAGGAGGGATCGAGCGCGATATTCGCGGTCGGGAAACCCAGCAAACGGCCGCGCTTTTCGCCGTGACGCACGACGCCGCGCACGAACCAGGGATGGCCGAGCAACGCGCGCGCCGTCTCCACATCGCCTGCCGCCAGCGCCGCCCGCGTCGCGGTGGAGGAAACCGCCTCAAGGCTGCCCGCCTCGTCCTGCGCGATGCGATCGACAATTTCGACGGCAAAACCGAGCCGCGCGCCTTCCGACTTGAGGAAATCGGGTCCGCCGGCGCGACCTGCGCCAAAGCGGAAATCATAGCCCGCAACCGCCGCCGCGACGTCCAGCCGGCGCGCAAGGATATCGGCGGTGAAGACCTCCGGCGATTGCCGCGCGAAGGCCGGATCAAAGGTCAGCACGATCATCCCGTCGAGACCGAGACGCGCGGCCTGCGCACCCTTTGCGTCCGGCGGGGTCAGCCGAAAGATCACCGGGGCGCCGGCGAAGACATCGGCCGGATGCGGCTCGAAAGTCAGCAGCGCGCAGGGCCGGCCGAGACGATCCGCAAGGGCGCGGGCGCGGGCGATGACGCCACGATGGCCACGATGCAAACCGTCGAAATTGCCGATGGCGACCACGGCGCCTTCAAGGCCCGCGGGCGGCGAAACCGGATCTCGGGCGATGATGAAGGGATGCTGGGCCAAAGCGACCGTCACGTGAAAGCCTAGGCGGGCGCCGCCGCCCGCGCCGCCTGTTCGCGTGAAGGCACCATCACGGTCGCCTCGCCGTCCAGCACGACCTTGCCGTCGACCAGACATTCGCATTTGAGCTTCGCGCGGCGACCTTTTTCGACCAGCTCAACCACCTCGACGACGACAGTGATCACGTCGCCGATCTTCACCGGCGCGCGGAAATTCAGCGTCTGTGACAGATACACCGCGCCCGGTCCCGGAAGATACATGCCGATCACGGTCGAGATCAGCGACGCCGTATAGAGGCCATGGACGATGCGCTCGCCGAAACGGGTTTTCGACGCGAAATGGTCCGAAAGATGAATCGGATTCCGGTCGCCGGACAAATCCGCGAAGGCGATCACATCGTCGTCCATCACGGCCTTCATCAGCGTTTCGCGCATGCCGACGCTCAGATCCTCGAAATAATAGATTTTGAATGGCGTCGACATGGATTTTCACCGGATGTTCGGAAGGCGACCGCAGAACCGCTATATCAGCTTTACCAGAAAACTTCCCGGACCAAAGCCGCCGGGCGGGCTCCGGCGCGCGCCACAAGACGGGCGAGGCCCTCGGGATCGACCGAACCGGCGTCGGTAATTAACTCCGCCGCGTGAACGCCGCCCGCGACGAACAGGCAATCGAGCCCGGCCCGGCCGGCGCCGGCAAGATCCGTGAAGGCGCCGTCGCCGATCGCCAGAATGCGCGATCGGGGCAAAGATCCCCGCGCCCGACCGAGGCGCGCCATCGCCTCGTCGTAGATCGGCGGCCAGGGTTTGCCGGACATCGTCACCCGACCGCCAAGTGCGGCGTAACGCTCGGCAAGCGCGCCGGCGCAGTAAACCAGCCTGTCGCCATTCGCGACGAGAATATCCGGATTGGCGCAGAGCATTTCGAGCCCACGATTCGCCAGCCGGGCAAGCAATGGATCATAATCCTCGAGCTTTTCGACAAACTCGTCGTATAGACCCGTGCATACGACATAATCCGCTTCTTCTGCGGGGACTCGTCGGACCGCCCTGCCCATCCGTTCCCGCGCAGCGTTAAAGAGACCGTCGTCGCGCGCTGGACCGAGGTGAAAACAGGCGGCGTCCCCGCGCGCTATGATTTCGCGCAGCGTCAACTCGCCGGCCGAAACGAGATCGTCGAAGCAATCTTCGGGAAGGCTCGCCTCGATGAGCTGCCGGCGCACTTCGGCGTCCGGTCGGGAGGCGTTGGTGATCAGGACGACATAACCGCCCCGCGCGCGATAGCGCCGGAGGGCGTCGACCGCCGATGAAAACGGCCCGGCCCCGTCGTAGAGCACGCCCCAGACGTCGCAGAAAATCGCCGCATAGGCCCGCGTGAATTCCGCAATGCCGGCAAGGAGGGGCGCGTCGTCCGTCAACGCGTCGTCCGTCAAATTGACGGCTCCACGCTCTCCCGTTCGTGCGATTTCTCAGCGACCGGCCGGAACGCGTCTGTCGACCCGTCGAGCCAGAACAGACGACCATCCGAGATTCGGAACATCGCCCCGTGCAGATGCAGATATTGACGGCGCTCAAGCACCTGCACCATCGGGAAGCTGCGCAGATTGCGCAATGTCTGTTTGATCGCCTCGAATTCGAGGCGTTCGAGATAGGCCGGATCGTCCGGGTCCGGCGGAGAATCGAGCCGCGCCGCCGCCGGCGCAAGCATACGGATCCAATCGCCGATGAAGTCGCCGTGGCTCAGGGGCGGGGCCGCGGGACAGGCGACGCTTTCGGCATAGGCGCGCACGCCGCCGCAGAGTCCGTGTCCGAGCACGACGATGTGCTCCACCTTGAGCGCCATGACGGCGTATTCGAGCGCAGCCGACGCGCCATGATGATGATCGTCCGGCTCGTAGGGCGGCACAAGGCCGGCGACATTGCGCAGGATGAACAATTCGCCCGGCCCCGCGTCGAAAATCGCCTCCGGCGAAACGCGGGAGTCGCTGCAGCCGATCACCATCGTTGTCGGCTTCTGACCGCGCGCGGCGAGGTCACGCATCCGCTTCTGCTCACTGCGAAATCTTCCGGCGAGAAACACCTCGTAACCCTCGACGAGATGCGCGGGCGGCGCACCGGCGGCTTCGGCATTGTCGACGTCGCCTGTCATATTTTTCGCAAACCCCCGACCCATGCGCCCGCCGGCGCGGATAGCGCAAATCGTGCTTATTGTGTAGACACCCTCGATGGCAAGCGCGCGACCGAAGCGGCGGCGCGGCGCGCGGGCAGGATTTCGGAGCCGTTAATGATTTCAAAACTCAAGCGTAGCGTGCTCGCCATGCCGGGCTCGAATGCGCGCGCCCTTGAAAAAGGCAAGAATCTCGCCGCCGACGTGCTGATGTTCGAACTGGAGGACGGCGTCGCCGAGGCGGCGAAGGAACTGGCGCGTCGTCAGGTCGCGGAGGCCGTCGCCGGCGGCGGCTACGGCGCGCGTCAGATCGTGGTTCGCGTCAACGCCCGGGGCTCCGAATGGTACAAGGCCGACATCGCGGCGATCGCGCCGACTGGACCCGACGCCATCGTTATTCCGAAGGTCAATGCGCGGGACGATGTCTTCAAGGCGGCGGCCGACATCGTCGCCGCCGGCGCGCCGCCTCGCACGCGCATCTGGGCCATGATCGAAACGCCCCGCGCTATTTTCGACATCGAGAAAATCGCCGGCGCGGCGGATGACTCCGCTTCCCGCCTCGAAGCCCTTGTCCTTGGACCCAACGACATCGCGAAATCCACCCGCGCCCGGCTCACGCCGGGTCGCGCGCCGCTGTTGTCGTGGCTCTCCGCCGGCGTGCTGGCCGCGCGCGTCCACAATATCGAAATCATTGACGGTATTTATAATGATTTCAATGATGAAGAGGGTCTTCGGCGCGAGGCGGCGCAGGGCCGCGACATGGGTTTCGACGGAAAGATGCTGATTCATCCGAACCAGATTGGCCCGGTGAACGAAATCTTCGCGCCAGACGCTGCGGAAATCGATTTCGCCCGTAAAATCATCGCTATATTCGATCTCCCGGAGAACGCCGATCGCGGCGTCGTCCAGATCGACGGGCGAATGGTCGAACGTCTGCATCTCGACATCGCCCGGCGCACCCTCGCGCTGGTCGCGGCCGCCGGCTAGAAACGCCAGGGGAACGCGCCTAAGCTTCGGCGCGCAGCATAACCCTTCGGGATAAAACGGATCGCAATATCCAGAGGAAAGCATATGGCCGACCCGGAAGATCAGGACACGGAATCAAACGGTCTTCGGCAGGCGGCCGAAACAACCGAG
>CAZJAY010000003.1:0-18691 GCA_964543915.1 uncultured Methylocystis sp.
ATCAGTTTCTGGAATGGCCGCATCACAAGGTCGATCTCGAGAAGCTCGAAAGTGAAGGCGACGCGGGTTGCGCCATCCGGGTCCTGAAGAAATTCGTAAGAGGACCGAAACGGCTCGGACGTGCCCCGTATCTCAAGCTTCTCTGTTGGAGCAAACGCGGACACCTCGAAAGTCGATTCGCTGTCAATGCCCCGGTCCCGGGTCACCTGACGGCCCCGCGTCCCCACCTGAACCGGTGGGTCCGAAAGCCTTTCCAGCTCGACGACCTGCGGACACCACTTGGGGTAATTGTCGAAAAAATTGCGCGCGATATAATCGTAAGCGTTTGATACAGAACAATTTATCGATTCTTCGGCCTTCCCTGACACAGGTTGCGAGCCTCCAAGACCGAGCATTGCTTTTCTCCCCCGACGGAAACTGTCGTTTTTCCTATCGGGCTATATATAGCGACGAGAGAAGGTGTGAACTGTCGGTCCGGGAATTTTGACGCATTGTCGCCCTGATGGGCTCGGGAGGCCGTCGAGGCCCCCGCCCACAGCCCGGCGAGCGCGAATCGGGCCGCCTTAAAGGGAGTGAAGAGACATGAGCGGTTCAGCAATTGAAGGCTATCTTTTCGGCGCGGCCCTGATCCTGTTCTTCGGCCTGCTGGTCGTCGAAAAATACTTTCCCTATCGGGATTTTTCCAAACAGGATCTCAAGGCGTCGTTCAAGACCAACACCGGCGCCTTCCTCGTCAACAATGTGATTATGAGCATCCTGTCGCTGTCGAGCCTCGTGATCGTAGCGTCGAACTATTCATCTTACGGTTTGCTCGGCGGCATGGCGGACGGGCCGCTGAAAGGGATCGCAAGTTTTATCCTGTTCGATTTTGCGGTCTACCTTTGGCATTATCTCGGTCATAAATATGAGTTTTTGTGGCGTTTCCACAAAATCCACCACAGCGACAAAAGCTATCATGTGACGACGGGGCTCAGATTTCATGTCCTCGACCAGGCGCTCGAAGTCTTTGTGAAGTGCTTTTGCGTCGTGCTGTTCGGCGTGCCGGCGCATATTGTTGTCGTCTGCGAGCTGGTTCGAATGTTTTTCGTTCTGTTCCACCACGGCAATTTCACTTTTCCGGGGGAAAAATACGTTTCCTATGTTATCATTACGCCCTTCCTGCACCGCGCGCATCACTCTACGCTGCGCGAGGAGCATGACAGCAATTACGGGATCGTTTTGTCGGTCTGGGATCTGCTGTTCGGCACGCGCAAGGAGCTTGAGCCTGCGAGCATTGGACTTGAGATGATCGAGGCGGAAAATATCGTGCAGCTCTTCAGCCTTGCTTTCCTGACCGAACGCCAGCTCGCCAAACTTCTGCACCTCGTTCCAAGGCGCCGCAGCTGACGCGTCGTCGCGGCCAATAAAGGGACACCGCCCGTTGGCGTAACGCTGGAGGCTCTCCGGCGAAATTTGCCTTCGCCGCTTCCCGGAGATTTTAATGAGCGCTGACCTAACGAGCGGCTGGGAAGCCTTTCAGATCGTCTGGATCAATCTGCTGCTGTCGGGCGACAATGCGATTCTGATCGCGCTGGCGTGCCGGCAGCTCTCCCCCCGTCAACGCCGCTGGGGCGTCTTTCTCGGCGCGCTCGGCGGGGTGATCCTGCGTGTCGTTTTCACGCTGCTTGTCGTCGAATTGATGGACATCCCCTGCCTGAAGGCGGCCGGCTCCGTTCTTTTGATCATCATTGCCGTGAAATTGCTGGTCGACGAGAGCGAAGCGACCGATGTGAAAGCCAAGCCCGACCTCATGGGAGCGGTCGTGTCAATTGTCATGGCGGATGCGGTCATGTCGCTCGACAATGTTCTCGCGATCGCCGCTGCGGCGAACGGGTCGCGCTGGCTCATCGTGTTCGGCCTGGTCGTGTCCGTGCCGATTGTAATGTTTGGCGCGGGCTTTCTGCTGAAAGCGCTCGAACGCTTCCCCTTCCTCGTTTGGGCCGGCGCCGGCCTTCTCGGCTGGGTCGCGGGCGAAATGATGGCCGGCGATGCGTTTGTCGCCGACCATACGCATCGTTTCGTCGACCACGCTACGCTTGAATGGATGCTCCCGGCCGCGACCACGATCACCGTCCTCGCCGCCGCCTTCGCGATCGAGGCATGGCGGCAATGGCGTCAGGATCAGACGGCGCGCAAAACGCGCCGTTCCTGACCGGGGGTCAGAGCTCAGGCTCTGCGGCCGCCGAGAAGCTGCCCCAGAAGTTTCTCGAGTTCAGTCTGACCGCCGCCCTCGGTCGTTGGCGCAGCCGGGCCGCCTCGACCGATCTGAAGCGATTCCCTGATGCGGTCGATCGCCTGCTGGACGGACGCCTGGTCGAGACCGCCCGAAGCAGCCGCCGTGTCGAGCGGATCACGGCCGCCGCCAGGACCGCGTGCGCCGGCGAGCGGATCATCCTGCGCGCCGCCGCGCGACTGACGCCCACCCCCCAGAAGTCCGCCAAGAATGTTCCCGAGAAGGCCGCCAGCGTCGCCGCCACGCCCGCCGGCTGGTTCGCTACGCGGCGCAGGCCGGGGCGGTTGGCCGCCCGCCAACACCTGTCCGAGCAAATCGCCAAGTCCACCACCGCCAAGTCCGCCGCCGAGTCCGCCGCCAGCCCCGCCACCGCCCTGGCCAGGCGCGCCGCCGCCCAGAACCTGTCCAAGGATCTGGCTTAGCGCGCCCGAACTGGCGAGCTGACCAAGGATGCCGCCCAGCCCCTGCGCGTTGACCGATTTATTGAGCCCGCCAAGAAGCACCGAGGCGATGATTGGAAGCAGCTGGCTCAGGACATCGACGGACACGCCGGATTGTCGCGCCGCCGCCTGCAGAATCTGGCTGGTGTTGTCCTGCGAGCCGAACAGGCTCACGACGGCGTTGTTTCCGCGCGCTACCGCATCGTCGGCGAGCGCTGCTTCCGCATGCTCATGCGCGCAACAATCCTGGGCGGCGCAAAGGCAGGCGACGACCTTCCCGAGCCCTTCCGGACTCTCGACGGCCTTGTCGAGGCCAAAGGATAACGCTGGCGCCAACGCCTTCACCGCGCTCTCCACTTCAGCGTTGCTGAGCCCGAAGCGTTGCGCCAGGTTTTCGATCAGCCGCCCGCCCTGCGCGGAAGATATAAGCGTGTCGAGATCAGCCATAGACGTCTCCATCCTGTTTCCTCCCGCAGGTCCCCGTTTGGCCTGCGGTTATTCGCCCGTCGCGACCCGACGGATCTTCGGGTCAGGATAGCCGAAAGCGTGCGGAACGGCGAGGCGCCCCGGACCTCGGGGCGCGCGCGGGCGGGTCCGGCTTGACAGTGCGCGGGCGGCGCCACAAGAGTTTGGCCAATTCAGGCAGCGCCGTCCGCCTTTTTCTGGCGGCGGCCCCGTCGGCTGGCTTTGATCCAGCGGCCATTTCCGAAAGCGCGCCTATGAACGTCCAGTCCCGTCGCGTCCTGCCGCCGCTAAAAATTCTCCTGTGCTCGCCGCGCGGGTTCTGCGCCGGCGTCGTTCGCGCCATTGACGCGGTCGAGCGGGCGCTGGCGAAATTTGGCCCGCCGGTCTACGTCCGGCATGAAATCGTTCACAATCGCTATGTCGTCGAATCGTTGAAAGCCAAAGGCGCGATCTTCGTGGAGGAACTGGAAGAGATCCCCGAGACGTCGGCTCCGGTGATTTTCTCGGCGCATGGCGTTGCGAAAGCCGTCTCGGCCGAGGCCCGATCGCGCAATCTGCTGGCGATCGACGCCACCTGCCCGCTCGTCACCAAGGTGCATCGCGAGGCGGAAATCCATTGGCGCCGGGGTCGTCGCATCCTGCTCGTCGGACATGCGGGACACCCGGAAGTCGTCGGAACCATGGGACAGCTGCCGGAGGGGGTCGTTATCCTCGTCGAATCCATCCAGGATATCGAGCAGCTGAATTTCGAGGACGAGTCCAATCTCGCCTATGTGACCCAGACGACATTGTCGCTCGACGACTCACGGGAAATCGTCGAGGCGCTGACCCGGCGTTTCCCGCAAATCGTGGGACCGCACAAGGAAGACATCTGCTACGCAACGACCAACCGGCAGGCGGCGGTCAAGGAAGTCGCGCCGCATGTCGATGCGGTCATCGTCGTCGGCTCGCCGAACTCCTCCAATTCGCAGCGCCTGCGCGAGGTCGCGGAGCGTGCTGGCGCGCCAGCCCAGCTTGTGCAGGGTCGCGGCGAAATCGACTGGTCGATTTTCGGTTCGATTTCGTCGCTTGGCATCACGGCGGGGGCATCGGCGCCGGAAGTTCTGGTCGAGGAAATCATGGACGCCTTCGCCGAGCGTTACGACGTCACGGTCGAGACGGTCCCGACAGCGGACGAAAACGTTTCCTTCCCGCTGCCGAAGGAGTTGCGGGCGATCGCGTGACGATCGGCCGAAGACGGACATGGCTGTCTATACAGAGGTCGACGACTCCGACCTGATCCCGTTTCTGGCGACGTATGACATCGGCGATCTGCGCGCCTGCAAGGGTATTGCCGAGGGCGTCGAGAACTCGAATTTTTTCCTGCACGCGGGTCGCGGCGATTTTATCCTGACGCTCTATGAAAAGCGCGTCCGGGAGGAAGACCTGCCGTTCTTCCTGACGCTGATGGAGCATCTGGCGGCGAAGGGCCTCGACTGTCCGCGGCCGGTCCGTAATCGCGCCGGCGAGGCGCTCGGCCGACTTGCCGGTCGTCCGGCTGTGATCGTCACCTTCCTCGACGGCTACTCTGTTCATCATCCCGAGCCGATGCATTGCGCGGCCCTCGGCGCCGCCCTCGCGCAATTGCATGTCGCCGGGGCGGACTTCACGATGCGGCGGTCGAACGCGCTTTCGGTCGACGGCTGGCGCCCGCTGTTCGCGCCCTGCGCCGATCAGGCGGACGGCGTCGCGCCCGGCCTGCGGGCGCTGATCGAAAGCGAACTCGATTTCCTGGAAAGCGATTGGCCGATCGGGCTACCGACTGGCGTCATCCACGCCGATCTTTTTCCCGACAATGTCTTCTTTATCGGCGACCGTATTTCCGGACTGATCGATTTCTACTTCGCCTGCACCGACGCCCTTGCCTATGATCTGGCTGTCTGCCTGAACGCATGGTGCTTTGGTCCGGATCATGTCTATCGTCCGGCGTGCGGCGCAGCGTTGCTCGCCGCCTATGACGCGGCGCGACCGCTGACGCCGGCTGAACGCGCAGCCTTTCCCCGCCTTGCGCGCGGCGCGGCCATGCGCTTCCTGCTCACGCGCTTCGTCGATGGGCTGAACGTGCCGAAAGGCGCGCTCGTCCGCCCGAAGGATCCGCTGGAATATCTCGCGAAGCTACGCTTCCATCGTGGCGTCGTCGATATCGGCGAATACGGCCGGCTTACGTGACGCGCCGGGTCGCGATCTGGACCGACGGCGCCTGTTCGGGAAATCCCGGCCCGGGCGGCTGGGGCGCGATCCTGCGCTTCGGCGAGAAGGAGAAGGAGCTGCGCGGCGGCGAAGCGCACACGACAAACAATCGCATGGAGCTGATGGCGGCGATCATGGCGCTCGAAGCGCTGACCCGCCCCTGCGCCATCGATCTTTACACGGACTCCCAATATTTGCGTAGCGGCGTCACCGGCTGGATCCATGGATGGAAGGCGCGCGGCTGGCTGACCGCTGACCGCAAGCCCGTCAAAAATGTCGAATTATGGCAACGGCTCGACACGGCGCAGGCGCGTCATGACGTGGCGTGGCACTGGGTTCGGGGTCATGCCGGCCATGAGGAAAACGAGCGCGCCGATGCGCTCGCGCGCGCTGGTCTTGCGGCGTTTTTACGCGGCGAGCGCGCGCCTCTTGCAGATGTTTGAAGAGCGCCTACCTCTTGTGCAGAGGGTTTTCTCTTCTTCCGCCTGAAAGGGCGCGGCGCTCGCCGCGCCCTTCTTTTTTGCGCGGCTTGACAAGCGGCGCGAGGGCGTGACGATGCGCACAGTATGCGCGTTCCTGCTGATTCTCTTTTGTCGGACGTCCATGCATCAGCCCAGAAAATGGTGGATCGGTCTGCTGGTCCTTGTCGGCGTCGCCGCAACGGCGGATGTCGCTCTCGTGCCTTCCGTTGAAGCCGGTCTTGCCGCCAGCGCGCGCGCGGCGCTTGCGGATAATCCAGACTCCATCGACCGGGCGACAGTCGCCGTCGACGGGCGCGATGTCTCGATCGGCGGCCTGTCAGTCGGCGACAAGGCGCGCGTTTTCGCGCAATTACGCGCCAATCCGGCCCTCCGCACGCTTACCGACGCAACCTCCGCGATATCGCTCGCGAGCCCGTTCGCGCTTAGGATCGATCGGCGCGGCGACGTCGCTACCGTCAGCGGATACACGCCACTGTCGAACGCGCGCGCCCGCATCGCCGATGATCTCTCGGCGCTTGGCCTCGCTGTCGACGACAAAACTGTTTATGCGCGCGGCGCGCCGGCGAACTTCAGCGCCTTGACGCATTTCGCGACGCAGCAGCTTGCCGCGCTCGATCCGGCTGAAATCTCACTCAATGACGCGTCGCTTTCGATCTCCGGCGAAGCGCGCGACGACGAAGCCTATGAGAAAACGCAAGCGGCGCTTCAGTCGCCGCCGGAAGGCGTTGGCGCGGTGCATGGCGCGATCCTGCCGCCGCGCGTTGCGCCTTATGTGTTCGGAGCCGCAATCGGACCCGGCGTGATCGCCCTGTCCGGCCATCTGCCGGACCCGGAACTGCGGCGCGCGACGATTGCGAAAGCCGCAGCGCTGGGACATGGCGCAGCCGTTAACGACTCGACCCGGCCGGGCTCGGGCGCGCCGGCGGGCGATTACGCGGCCGCTGTCGGCGTGGCGCTCGACGCCCTGTCGCGGCTCGCGCAAGGCAAGGTCGCGTTCTCGGACGCGAAAATCGCGATCGAGGGCGAAGGGCGCGAAAATATCGATTCAGAGGCGATTCTTGCGCGCGTGCGCGAGAAATTACCAAAGGGATTTGAAATCGCCCGGGCGGACATCGCTGCAGGTCCCGTTGCGCCCTACGCGTTCGCCGCGACGCGTGACGCGGGCAGCGCGGTTACGCTTTCAGGCTATGCGCCCGATGAACCGACCCGTTTGCGGCTCGCTGAATCCGCACGGCGCTATTTCCCGGGCGCTGCGCTGAACGACCGCATCGTCGTCGCCAAAGGCGCGCCAGCCCGCTACGCCGAGGCGGTCGAGATGTCGCTCGCCACCCTCGCCCGGCTCGCCGAAGGCAAACTCGCGATCAAGGGCGCGACCGTGACGCTCGCTGGCGTCGCGCGCTCGCCGCAGGCGCAAAGCGATATTGGCGCCTCTTTCGCCGGCAGTCTTCCGACCGGTTTCACGGGCGAAACGCAGATCAATGCGCGTGCGCCCGGCGCGCCGCTGGATATCGAGGGTTGCCGGGCCGCGCTCGCGGAGGCGTCCCGCGCCCGGTTCGTTTTTGTCGCCGACGAGACAGAAATCGCGCCCGAATCCGCGCCGGCTTTCGATGCGCTCGCGGAAACGGTGCTGCGCTGCGCGGGCGCAACCATCGAAATTGGCGTTCACACGGAAACAACGGGCATCGCCGAAATCAACCGCGACCGCAGCCGACGACAGGCGCGCGCAATCGCAGAGCGTCTCGTTCGGGCTGGCGCCGATCCGTTGCGGCTCGCGCCGGTCGGATATGGCGGCGAGCGGCCAATCGTGGCGAACGATAGCGACGAGGGCCGCGAACGCAACCGCCGTATCGAATTCGCTGTGAAATAAAGCGGACCACGGAGCACCCGGATGATCTATCTCCTCACGTCTGGCTGGCCCTGGTTTGCGGCAGCCGCCTGTCTCGGCGCTTTCGTCGGCTTTTTGACCTACCGAACCGACCGCGACGCTGTTTTTTCCGGCGGCTGGATCATCGTCGCAAGCGCGGTCGCGCTCCTGGCCGGTTTGGTCGTTTCCCGGGCGCAACTTCTTTCCGGCGCGGCGGCGGTGACATTCGACATCACGCTGCTTTGCGCAATCGCCTATGCGCTGGGCCTGCCGATCGGCGGCCTGGCGAAAGCCCTGCGCGGCGCGCAGCCGGAAGCGCCAGTCCGGCGCGTGGTCACGCCGCTGCTCCCTGCCGTCGCCGAAGATCATCGGGATGTAGGGGAACCGCCGGCGGCGCCGCCCGAACTGCACGCCGCACTTGCGGAAATGAAAGCAGCAGCAGCGCGCATGCCTGCGTCCGGGCGCGCGCGTGGTCGTGAAGCAAAAAAAGGGCATCCGGGCGTCGCACCGCCGTTACTGCCCACGCCCCATGGCGGTGTGGCGGACGATCTCGCCCGCATCCGCGGACTCGGTCCGAAGAGCCTTGAGAAACTCCAGACCCTCGGCGTGTTCCATTACGCCCAGATTGCGGCGTGGAACCTCGATAATGCACGATGGATCAGCGCGGCGCTGGGCGCGCCCGGACGCGTCGAACGCGGCAAATGGATTCAGCAGGCGCAGGCCCTGCGCGAGTCGCAACCCGACAGGTCGCGTGCATCGGACGCGGCCTGACAACACAAACTGACGACGCAAACTGACGAAAGCATGCGCGCCGATGACTGGATGCGTTCGTTTCCTCGTACTGCTCGGCGGCATCGCCTTCGCAACGCCACTCACGCCGCTTCGCGCCCAGGACATGCTCCAGGGCGTCGATCTCCGGCAACCGGCCTATTCGCAGGCGGAAATGACGCGCGCCGATGTGGAAAAGGCCATCGCCGCCGGAAAGCCCGTCGATTTTTCGGGCCGCAGCCTCAACGGTCTTGACCTCTCGGGTCTCGATCTTTCGGGCGCAAACTTCCGCGCGGCGCGTCTGAACCGCACAAAACTCGCCGATGCAAAACTTGACGCGGCCATTCTTGATCAGGCGTGGCTGATCGAGGCCGATCTTTCCCGCGCCTCGCTGAAGGGCGCCCATGCTTTTGCGGCCCAGATGCAGCGCGTCCTTGGCGACGGCGCAGATTTTTCCGGCGCGCGAATAGCAGGCGATCTCACCGGCGCCTCGCTGCGTTCGGCGATCTTCGACGGCGCCAATCTCTCCGCCGACATGAAGAACCAGTCCATGGGATTGATGCGCGCCGTGCTGCGTTCGACGCAGTTGCAGGGCGCGCGTTTCGTCGGCGCGGGCATGATCAGCGTCGATATGCGTTTCGCACATGCAGCCGGCGCGGATTTCTCGGGCGCCGACCTCACCAACGCCGATGCCGCCGGCGCCGATTTCGCTGGCGCAGTTTTCCGTGAGGCGAAAGTTTCAGGTCTCGATCTCGACGCGGCCCGCATCGACCCCGCTACGGAGCCTGCGCTGAAGGGAGCGCAGAACCTCGACCGCGCCCTGCGACAATGACGACGGCGACGACCGGCTTGCCTCTGCGTATCGGCGTCGATCTTGGCGGCACCAAAATCGAGGCGGTCGGGCTCGATCCCACGGGGGCCATCATGGCGCGGCGACGCATTGCGACGCCGGCGCATGATTACGACGCCATTTTGCGCGCCATTGTCGGCCTCGTCAGCGACATCGAGCGCGAAACGGGTCTCAGGGGCCAGGTTGGGCTCGGCGGACCGGGGTCGCTCTCGCCGCATACCGGCCTCATCCGCGGCTCAAATACCGCCGTCGTGAACGGGAAAGCCCTCAACGCCGATCTTTCGCGCCTGCTCGCGCGCGCCGTGAAGATCGAAAATGACGCCAATTGTTTTGCGCTGTCCGAAGCCATCGACGGCGCGGGCGCAGGCGCGCGTAGCGTGTTCGGCGTCATCCTCGGCACCGGAGTCGGCGGCGGACTCGTGGTCGACGGGGCGATTGTCGCGGGCCGCAACCATATCGCCGGAGAATGGGGACATACGCCGCTCCCATGGATGACACGGGACGAGTACCCGGGCGCGCGCTGTTTTTGCGGTCACGACGGCTGCATCGAAACCTTTCTCTGCGGATCGGCTCTGGCGCGCGACTATGAAAACCGCACGGGCGTCGCCACGACTGCCGTTGAAGTGACTTCGCGCGCGGAAAAAGGCGAAGCTCACGCCTGCGCGACGCTCGACGCCTATCAGGACAGGCTGGCGCGGGCGCTCGCCATGTTAATTAACATTCTCGATCCGGACGTCATCGTCCTTGGCGGCGGGGTCTCGAATATTGCGCGTATTTATGATGGCTTGACGGAAAAGGTCGCAGCACACGCCTTCACGGATGCGCTCGACACCGTAATCCGGCGCAATCGCCACGGCGATTCATCCGGCGTGCGCGGCGCCGCCTGGCTCTGGCGCGGCTAACCACGTCGCACCGCATGCGGCGATGAGCCATTTCCCTGGCGGACGCGGCGGTGTAAGGCAGGGCGCACGCGCGTGAACCACGCAGCGCGCCGACGGAAGGTTTCGGGATCGAGAAATGGGCGCCACGGGCGACGCATCGAGCGCATTCAAAAATCTGGCCTTCATCTCGTCAGGCGCGCCGGAGGCGGAAGAAGCGCGCCGTCGGCTCGTCGAAAAATATGGCGATGCCGACCCCGAAGACGCCGATTGCATCGTCGCGCTTGGCGGCGACGGGCTGATGTTGCGCACGCTGCATCGCTTCATGGGCTCCGGCAAACCGATCTACGGTATGAACCGGGGTTCTGTCGGCTTTCTGATGAATCAATATCGCGAGACGGGTCTGCGCAACCGAATCGCCGAGGCGAAGACGTCCGTCGTGCATCCGCTGATCATGCACGCGATCAATGTGCGCGGCGACGAATTTTCGGCGCACGCGATCAATGAAGTGTCGCTGCTAAGGCAAACATCCCAGATCGCCAAGCTGCGTATCCTCGTCAATGGCGAGGAGCGTATGAAAGAACTCGTGACTGATGGCGTGCTTGTAGCGACCCCCGCTGGCTCCACGGCCTATAATCTTTCGGCCAACGGCCCGATCCTTCCGCTCGATGCGCCGCTGATGGCGATGACGCCGATTTCCGCCTTCCGGCCACGCCGCTGGCGCGGTGCGCTGTTGCCGGATGCAGCGCGTGTGCGCATCGAGGTGCTCGAGTCCGCAAAACGTCCGGTGTCGGTCGTCGCCGATCACGACGAGTTCCGCGATCTCCGCGAAGTCGACATCGAGATGGACCGCGCGACGAGCATCGTCCTGCTGCACGATCCCGGTCATTCGCTGGAAGAGCGCATTCTGCGCGAGCAGTTTCTTTCCTGATCGTCGCGAAAGTCTTCAGTCGCCGTCTGTCCACGTCGTCGCTGATTTATTTGGCGGAACATGCAGGCCTTCGCCGGGCTCACGACGCGAACCAAAGCGCGGCCGGCGGTGCGCCGTGATCACGCCGCGTCGATGCGGATACGCGTCGCGGCGCGGGTTCGTCGGCGCCGGATCGACCGCAATCCAGTTGTCGCCGTCGAGCGCCAACCGCGCGAGCTCAAACCAGCTGGCCCATTGCGTCCATGCGAGATGCGCGTTCTCCACATCGGGCGTCTCGCCGAGCAACACGTCCAGATCGGGATCGGCATGGACCAGCAGCAGACGATAGAAAATCGCGCCCTCGGAGTCAGATCGGACATCAAGTCCGACGCCGCGATAGGCGCATACGGGCGTCTTGATCATCATCTCGACGCCGCCGAAGCGCCGGGCGATCAGAATATCCCCACGCGTCACCCGCACATGCCGGTCGCCACCATCCGCCCGGCGATCGCGCTGGACGAGCGACACTTCCGCCGCAATCCTTGTTTCTCCCGACATCGACATTGCCCGCTCCCTGTTTCCGCAACGATCTGCGACCTTCGCGACCCTGACGCGCGGCCTTGGCCAAAACGCTAAAAACTTTGGTGAATCCGCCATCAACCGTCATCGCGGGGGGTATATTCGCGGACCAGCGTGAAGACCGATGAAAATGGATCGATAAAATTCTAGCGATCGTTCGGGTTGCGGGGGCGGGAGCGCTCGCCTAGTCTTTGTGCAATGCACATCGAAGAGCCCGAGTCGCAGAACGTCGAGGCGTTCAGGGCCGACCTCCTGTCCCGCATGGAAGAAATCGCCCGAACCGCCGGCGCGATCGCGCTGCGATCGTTTCGTCCGGGCGAGCGGACGGTCGCGGCGATCTCCTACAAGAATGGGGGTTCGCCGGTGACGCAGGCCGATCTCGACGTCGACCGTTTTCTCTTCGAGGCCGCGGCGCAGCTCGTCCCAGATGCAGGCTGGCTATCGGAGGAGACGGCCGACAGTCCGGCGCGTCTCGCGCGGCGGCGGCTTTTCGTCGTCGACCCGATTGACGGCACGGCCGCCTTCACGCGCGGCGATCCAAGCTGGGCCGTTTCGATCGCGCTTGTTGAAAACGGACGGCCGATCGTCGGCGTGGTCCACGCGCCCGCGCTAGGCCGGACATTCGGCGGCGCGGCGGGCGCCGGCGCCTTTCTGAACGGCGCGCCGCTCCTGACCCCGAAAAGGCAAAGCGTCGCCGGGGCGTCGGTCATTGCGCCACGCGGGCTCCATCCAGCGCTGACGGCGCGCGAATTCGCAATCTCGCCGCGCATTCCCTCACTGGCGCTGCGTCTTGTCGATATCGCCGCCGGACGACATGATCTCGTCATCACCACCCCAAACGCGCGCGACTGGGATATCGCCGCCGCCGACCTTATCCTTTCCGAAGCCGGCGCTGCCCTGAGCGAAGCAGGCGAATCGCCGCTTGTCTATAATCGTCCTTCCCTAGCCCGTGGCATGCTGATTGCGGCGGAAAAATCGCTTATGGACGAAAGCGTCAGGCTCGCCCGAACTATTTCCGAAGGATGTTTCAACTCATGACCACAACCCCGGCCGACAAGGAACAGCAGCTTTATCTCGTTTTTGGCGGTGAACTCGTATCGCTCGACGCCGTCGCCTTTCGCGATCCGCACGCGCTCGACATCGTCGGCGTCTACCCGGACCTCGACAACGCCCGCGCCGCGTGGAAAGCGCGCGCCCACGCGACAGTCGATAACGCGCATATGCGGTATTTCGTCGTACATCTCCACAAGCTGCTTGAGGCGGCGGACGCCTAGCGCGACCGCGTTCGGCCCGGTAACATGGTCGTGGAGCGCGGACCGACCGATTTGCGGCGCCCGCGCCGTAAACCGGCCGCCGGGAGCTCATGGCGCTACTCGCCTTCTACCGTCTCGCCGCACAACTCGCTGCTCCATTCGCGGAACGGGCGCTGCGTCTTCGCGCGGCGATGGGGAAAGAAGATCCGCTTCGCCTGCGCGAACGACTGGGCCAAGCGTCCCGTGAGCGTCCTTCGGGCGCGCTGATCTGGCTGCATGGCGCGAGCCTCGGCGAAAGTCTCTCGCTACAGCCGCTGATCCACCGCCTGATCCAGCGCGGCGCCAATGTGCTGGTGACGACCACCACGGTTTCCGCTGCGCAAACCCTTGGCGCGCGACTCCCGGCCGGGGCCTTTCACCAGTTTTCGCCGCTGGACGCGCCGGTCTTCGTCGCACGTTTTCTCGATCACTGGCGACCCGATCTCGCGATTTTCGCCGAGTCGGAACTCTGGCCAAACATGATCGCGGAGCTTAAGCCGCGCAAAATTCCCTTCATTGTGGCCAACGCCCGCATATCCGAAAAATCCTTGGCGCGCTGGCGCCGCGCGCCGCGCGCCGCGCGCACGGTTTTCGGCGCCATCGACGCCTGTCTCGCACAGGACGAAGAGAACGCCGCGCGTTTCGCTGCGCTTGGCGCGCCGCACGTCGCCGTCGTCGGCAATCTGAAATTCGACGTCGCGGCCCCTCCGGTCGACGCCGCCCGGCTGGCGGAATTCGTGGCTGCAATCGGCGCGCGTCCGGTCTGGGTCGCCGCATCGATACACCCCGGCGAGATCGACGCCCTGCTCGCGGCGCATACCGCGCTGCTGGGCCGACTGCCAGGCCTGCTGGTGGTTTTTGTTCCGCGCCACGCGGAAGCGGGGCCGGCGATTCTCGACGAGGCGCATAAGCGCGGTCTTGCAGCCGGATTGCGATCGCGCGGCGCGAAGCCAACCCGCGATCTCGATATTTATGTTGCGGATACGACGGGCGAACTCGGTCTCGTATTCCGGGCGGCCGCTGTCGTTTTCATGGGCAAATCCCTGGCCGGCGGGCCGACAGGCGCGGGCGGCGGACAAAACCCGATCGAACCCGCTCGTCTCGGCTGCGTGGCGCTCCACGGGCCGCATGTCGAAAATTTTCGGGCGGTCTATGCCGCACTGGCGGCAAACAGGGCGACGATCGAAGTGCAAGACGCAGCGACGCTCGCAGACGCCGTTTATTACCTTCTCGCCGAGCCCGCGCGCCTCCGCCGCATGGGACGCGCCGGGGCGGCGACGGTCGAGCGTTTCGGCGGCGCCTCGCGCGCTATCATGGCCGCGCTTGAGCCCTATCTCACGCCGCCCGGGAGGTGAGGCGGATGATGGGGGCTCCCGCCTTCTGGCGAGACGATGGACTTCCCGCGCGGGCCCTCTTGCCGCTCGCAACGCTTTACGGCGCGCTTGCGCGGCGTCGCCTGGGCGCGATCGGCCCGGACCCGGGCCTGCCCACGATTGTCGTCGGCGGGCTGACGATCGGCGGCGACGGCAAAACTCCGCTCGTGCTGGTTCTGGCGCACATGCTGCAAAAATCCGGCGCGCGCCCTTTCGTGCTCGCGCGCGGCTACGGCCGGATGCGCGGCGGCGTCCGAACCCCGGTTCTCGTTGATCCAGACCGACATGACGTCGACGCTGTCGGCGACGAGGCCCGTCTCCTTTCACGCGCAGCGCCGACAATCATCGGCCCGGACCGCGTTGCGGCGGCGTCGCTGGCGCGTCGGCTTGGCGCGACGGTCCTGCTGCTCGACGACGGTTTCCATAGCCGTGCGCTACGCTCCGATGTTGCGCTGCTGGTCGTCGACGCCGTCTATGGGGCCGGCAATGGCCGCTGCCTGCCCGCCGGTCCGCTGCGGGCGCCCCTCGCCGCGCAGCTGGCCGCCGCCGACGTCATCGTTCTGATCGGCGACGCCGCAGCGGGGGCAGCCATTGCACGGACGGCGGGGAAGCCGGTAATCCGCGCGTCGATCGAGCCAGAACCGACGGCGGCCGCCGCGCTCGCCGGCGCGCGCGTTGTCGCCTTCGCGGGCATTGGCCGCCCGGAAAAATTTTTTGGCTCCCTCGCGGATATTGGCGCGACGGTCGCCGCAACGCGCGCCTTTCCCGATCATCACCGGTTTTCGAGACAAGACCTCGCGGCGCTTCATGGGTTGGCGGCGGCCCATGACGCCCGCCTCGTGACAACGGAGAAAGACGCCGCGCGTCTCGATGCGCGCGATAAAATAGCGACTCTGCCGGTCCGGCTGGCGTTCGATACGGGAGACGCCGGAAAGCTACGCCGATTGCTCGCCGCGTTTATCTCAGGAACCACTGTGCGGAACAGCGCGTTTACAGAGGTGCGAAACGCAGAGGAGGAGTGAAATGAACAGACGCGACGCCCTGAAACTGGGCGCGATCGTGGCGCTGGCCGGATTGACGTCGACGGCGGCGACCGCCCTGCCCGCGCCCGATCTGAATGCCCATGTCCTGACGGCGGAAGACGCCGGCGTCTCCGACGTGTGGTGGCGTCGACGCTGGGGTTGGCGACGCCGCTGGGGTTGGCGGCGACCCTGGGGTTGGCGGCGACCCTGGGGTTGGCGGCGACGCTGGCATCGTCGGCGCTACTACTGGTAAACGTCGAAGAAAGCGCCGACTCCTGCAGGCGGCGCATCGCTTTTCTAGTCGGGCTTTTTCACGCCGAGCCGCAACAATTTGGCTTGGGGGCCGGCATAGGGTTCCTGGAGATCGACGTTCCAGTAACGTAAATCCTCCAGCGGAATCGGCGCCCCGGTGACGGCGCAGCGCACATAGGCGCCCGGCTTGCGAACCCTGTATTCGCCATCGAGAAATTCGACCTCGGCCTCGCCAGCCGGCCGGGGTTCGCGATCGAAACGATTCATCGGGTTCCTCTTCCTGCCACGCACGCTGCGCCGCGCACTCGCAAGACGCCTCAATGCGGATATGATCGACCTCATCGGGGCGGATCGCTCCCTGCGCGTCTGGATTGACGCTCTCCCGAAAGCATAATGCGCGCCGCGTCGCAAAGAAAGGCGTCGAAATCTGCTTGTTCCACTTGCATTTCCCGCCTAACGTGCCAGCACGCGCGTCGCGTTGATTCGTCGAGTCAGCATCGCGGAGGCTGCAACTCCGCGTTTCCGGACATGATCGACGGAGGGAACACGACAATGGATCGCGACACGAGCGCAGAAGCCGAGGCTTCAACCCCGCTGCCGGAAGGCGACTTCATCCACTCAGATGACGACGAAGCGGAATCCGCGTCGGGACGCATTGTCTCCGCCCGCGCGCTGTTGGTCGAGCAGGGTAAGCACCGGTTTTATTCGCTCGTGCTGCCAAGCGATCTCCTCGCGCGATGCTGCATGGTGGAGCCGCGCAACGAAAATCCCATCGACGGCTTCCAGCGTCTGCTCGACGAACGCCGCGCCCGCGCGATCGCCCGTTATATTGACTCCGGATTTGGCACCGTGCCTGGCGCGATCGTGCTTTCGGCCCAGGCGCGCGCGCATCTCCGCTACGACCAGGAAAGCGGCGAGGCGCGCTTTCGCCTCAATCCCCGCGCCTTTCTGATCATTGACGGTCAGCATCGCGTCTACGGGTTCCGTCTCGCGAAAAAGGCGGTCAGCGCGCCGGTAGTGATCTACAATCGATTATCCCGCGCGCAGGAATGCCGCCTGTTCATGGACATCAACACCAAACAGAAACCCGTGCCCGGCGAACTTCTGCTCGACATCCGGCGCCTCTCGGAGGTCGAAACGAAAGCGGATGCGCTGCTGCATGACCTTTTCGATCTTTTCTTCGCGCGCGAAGACAGCGCGCTCGCCGGACTCCTCAGTCCGGCGGAAAAACGCAAGGGCATGATCTCCCGGGTCACGTTCAACGCCGCGCTGCGGCCGATCCGCAAAGCGTTCGAGGGCGCGCCGGCCTTGCGCTCCTATGAAGTGCTGAACGCCTATCTGACCGCCTGCCGACGCGGCCTCGGCCTGCACGATCTCGACGCCGCCATCGCAAATCCGGCGCTTTTCAAGGCGCTGGCGCTCCTCTTCGTTAACGTCGCCGAACGGGTCGCTGACCGACATGGGGCTGACTATTCCGTCGCCAGTTTTGAAGAGGTGCTGATCCCCTTCTTCCGACGTCTGAAGAAAGCCGATCTGCCCCGCGCCGGTCTCGGCGCAAAAGCCCTTCACGAATATTACGCGAAGGCGCTCTCGGCCGGTTTCCTCATCAAACAATGGCTTTTCGCCTGACGCGCAGCGATTGTCCGTGCTCCGTCTTCTCCCAATGGAACGGATCGCGCCAAAGTTCAAAGAGCGCGCGCCACGCCGCGATGGTGAGCATAATCAGCCACAACGGCAGGCAAAGAACGAAGAGACGGCGCCGACCAAGCGCGCGCCGTTTCATCCCGAGCGCCAATGGCCAGAAAAGCCCAGCCGCGCCGGCAAGCGCGAGCGCGACCCACGCGATCCCAAGCACACGGTCGAAACCCGTCGCGTCATGAAACAACTGCCCGGACCACACGGCCCATCCGAGACGCAGCGCGAAAAACGGCCCCAGCATCGGACCGATCACGCCGCCGACGAACATTATCGAGACCGCCAGTGCGTTACGCGCCCCAAGCTCCGTCACAAAGCGGCCAGGATAGCGCAGATGCGCGAGGGCCGTCTGCATCCAGCCCTTCAGCCAGCGGGTACGCTGACGCACCAGCGGGGCGAAGCCCGTAGGGGCCTCCTCGCAGGTCCCGGAAGCAAAGGCCCGCGTTTCATAGCCGGCGCGCGCGAGCCTCAGACCCAGATCCGCATCCTCGGTGACATTGAACGCATCCCAATAGCCGATTTCACACAAAGCGACGCGCCGGAAATAATTGGATGATCCGCCGAGGAAAAGCGGCAGCCGAAGCGCGCTGAGGCCTTTGTTGTAGACGTCGAACAGGGCGGCGTAATCAAGCGCGAAGAGGGCTGTCTTCCAGTTCTCGCCATCATTATCGATCACGAGGCTCGCCTGCAGGCAGGCGATACGAAGCGGCAGGCGCGCAAAAAGCGAGGCGGCCTGCCGTAACTGGCGCGGATGCGGCATGTCTTCTGCGTCGAAAACGGCGATGAGTTCGCCACGCGCAAGCGGTATGGCGACGTTGAGCGCACGCGGCTTCGTTCTCGGCGCGCCGGGCGGCGCGACGATGATTTCGAACGGCGCACGCGGCGCGCAGGCGGCCAGCGCAGCGGCGGTGGCGTCATCATCCGTTTCAACGACGAATTTCACGTCAAGCTTGGCGCGGGGATAGTCAAAGCTTTCGATCGCCCGAACCAGTTGCCGGGCGACGTTCGCCTCCCGGTAAAGCGCGACGATGACAGTGAATTCGGGCAGCTGATAATCGTCGAGGAGCGGTTCGGCCGCTTCACGCGCCTCGCGCCGCAACTGGACGAAGCTCGCCGCGCAGGCCAGAAGGCGAAGCGTCGCATTGGCCATGAAACCAGCCCCGAGGATAAAGGCGCATATCAGGGCGACGCCGGGCATGGGGCCGAGGAGCCCGAGCAGAAGGGCGAGAACGCCGCCGCTCGCGACGATAAGCGGCCAGCGCGCATGCAGAGAGTCGCGCGCGGAAAGCTCCGGGTCGATCCGCTCTGCGCTGAAGGCCG
>CAZJAY010000004.1:0-18334 GCA_964543915.1 uncultured Methylocystis sp.
GCGCCGCGTTTAACGGCGCGCAGATCAGCGGGTCGCGCGACAACATCCTGTCGGCCACGCCCCCGGAATGTCGCGCAACCGGCCCGGGTCCCGGACGGGCGCCCCGAATATGCGCCCGGGCGGCGGTGTCTACCGCAGAGGCGGGCTCACAAAATCCATGTCGAAGGGGCGATGCCTCGCCGTAGTCAGGAAGCGCAAGCGAAGAGATTGCAGCTTTCTGATCATAGCCACACGATCGGCGGCAGAGCGCGCGCGGTCTTGTGTGCCCGTCGAGAGCCGACGTCGGCACCGGAAACTCATGCAAACTCGGATCAAAACCGCATCGGATGCCATTGAGGGAGGCGGGCCCGCAGAACGAAAGTCAGGCCATGCGACCGCCTGACGTCCGCGCCGGATAATTTCGTCCGTTCGTCGCCAAAGACGCCCGACCGTATTTCCGGCCGAACGGCAGGCGCCACATGTTGCATAGAGAAGAGAAACATGTCCCGCGTCCAGCGCCGGAACATGTCCGCCATATGAGCGATGGATCGGCGAATACCCCGTAGCGCCAGCTTCTGTGGGGCAGTAAATATTTTCAGAAAGCCGCCCTGAGACGTAATCCAAAAATGTTTATTGGGCCGCGCGCAAGATTATGGGCCGGATTCACCAATAATTGATAATCGAACGTCAGATCGAAATTCTTCGAAAGTCCCAACTTATAATAGGCTTCAAGATTTTTTTCGCCCCCGTATGAGAGCGCGCCATCCCCGATATAAACGCTGAGACCGCCGTATTTGAAGAAATCAGCCTTGGCGCCATACAACCCGCTGAAGGCAAGTCCGGCCCCGATCTCATCCAGTTCCCGATCCCACAGCGCGCCATGGCCAACCCAGCCGAAAGCGAGGCAACGATCGATATCTGTATAATCGACGATTTCATAACGTCCATCAGCCATGCTGGCGCGTAGAAAAAAACCGATATTCTCGCTTATCTCCTGCTTCACATTTATGCCGCCGCCTGTTTTCATGCCGCGTCGTCGAATTGAATCGACGCGCGGCGGAAAGTCTCCGGTCAGGAATGCGTAATCAATCGAGTCCTGCGATTTACTGAGAATGCCATTATCGCCAAAAAGCAGAAATTTGATTGCGCCCGGTCTACCCAAAACCTCATAGCGCGCTTCCAGCTCCGTAACCGCCATATATTGCCTGAATAAAATTGGTTCGATAACTTCCCCATTGGGAACCTGCGACAACTGAAAAACGCCGGCCCTTAGCGTCCACCAATTCTGCTTCCACTCGGTTGCAAGGCCATAGGTATATCCCCAGGAATCTGCTGCGTAATCAAACGCGCCCATCGTGTTGAACGCAAAATTCATAAAACCGGTCGTCGGATCATGTGCGTAAATATTGTCATCGAATACGTCGCCAACAGCAAATTTTCCCAGCGTTATAATCAGTCGATCCTTGTCAACTTTTCCGGAGATCTGGTTTTGGGTGGACTCAAGCACTTCGTTCCGCCCACCCTGATCGGGATCAAATCCACGATCGCCGCCAAGACCGACGATCTGGCGCAGAAAATAGCGTTGAAACCGCATGTAAGGCGCGGAAGCGCCCACTTTCGCCACTGCGGCATTGACATAATTGGCGGCGCCAACGGAGTTGTTCAGCCCGTAGCCCCAATCGATTTCAGGGTTAAAATAGGCGGCTCCGCCCTCCCAAAGGCGCATGCCGAGAAAGGCGTTGGTCGTAGAGCCGACGTTCCCTTTCCCGCCTGGCGGGAAACTGTTTTCACCGGAATAGGCGGCGCGAAATTTTGGATAGGCCTGAACAACATTGATAGACTGACCGTGAACGCTGTATAATTCCGCCTTATCATGATGATTGCCGGAATGGTCGGCGGGATCATCGATTTCGTTCTTTGCGTCGAAATGGTAATTCAGTCCGAAACGTAAAACATTCGTTTCATTGCGGATATTGGTCGTATAGCCAAATCCTGCGCCATTATCGAAAACCTGTTTGCCCGAAGCGCGGTTCAGAAACAAATATTCAGCGCGCGCGGACCAGTTGTCGGCAAAGGCATATTCGAGGCCGCCGCCAATAGCGAATTTCATTCGGGAAGAGAAAGCATACTGCGAGGTAAAAAGCGCATTCAGATTTTCATCTGTTTGCGGCGAGGCGATGCCAGGCAGGGAAAGGTCGGCAGGGCCACGCGTTCCACCGGAAGCCACCCCGCCCGTCAGATAAAAGAGCATTTGGCCAATCGCGTAGCCCGCACGACCGCGTATGCTGGCAAAGTATTTCGCATTCGGATGTGAAGCGATCACAAACCATGGCAGCCGGGATGACGGCCCCACGGATCCGGAAAATACGCCGTTCGGGCCGCCTGACGCATCGAGGAGACCGAAATCGGTTTCGAATCCCCAGACGAAATGCTCATATTGCCAATTGTAGCCGACCTGCGCGCCGGCGAGGACGCCCGCGCGACGCCTCGCAGGGAGATTAAGATCCTGAATTCCCGGTATCAGACCGGGGCCCGCACGGATTGTTTCGTCAACAGGTTGCGCAAGCCCCGCGCCGAAACTTGCTCCCAGATATAGCCCATCCCATTTGAAGGCCGTCCCTGCCTCTTGCGCCTGACCGCGCGGCGCGCATAAAACATTGAAAATAAAAGCCAAAATAGTGAGGAGAGCTATCTGAAAGAGGCGTGTCATCCGTTTCAGGGCGGCAGGAAATTGAAGAGATCAAGCGCTTTTGACGCAATTATCCTGAGAGGTCGCATCAACAGGCAGCTTTTCGTTACAAAAATTAATGACGTTTATAAGACCGGGGGCGCGGGTTTCCTGAATTTTGTATCAACAAATCTTCTGGAGCCACGCAAGCAATAGTCGAGTCGTCACAGACAGAAAAATGAATATGGGGAAGAGCGACATAGAACATGCCCCCCATGCCGGGCCCGGGTCGTTGCAGATCGGCCGTGCGGTCGACCCAAAAGAGTTTGCGCCTATAACCCTCGCCACCCAAAAAATTCGGGTTGAATATTGAGCAACGTCAGCCGAATTCTCGCTTCGTAAGGCGTCCTGACATCAATATGCTCATATTCAGGCGCTTCGCCTTCATATTTTATCATTCGGCGCCTGGACCAAAGCGCGGCATCGCGTCGATTTGAGCGAAAAAAGCAAAAGAAGAAACTGACCTGCCGAGGCCAGAACAAGCGGTTCAGACGACGCCCTCGGCTAACGCACTGTTTCGAGATCCAGTCGTCGCTCAAGCCGCTCCAGCACGCAATCCTTGTCGAGACGAATTAACTTCGCGTCGACATAGCCTGTTTTTGGCACCCCGTATTGAAGCACCCCATTGCGATAGTAATAATCATAAACCGTAGTGCGAAAACCTTTTTCATATTCATCGGTCTTTTTAATAAAGGTTCCCATGCAAACATACTGGGCATACACTGTTGTCGAAGACAGCAGCAGCGCCACAAAGGTTATGTTCAGGACGCGCATTTTCATGAAGTTTCCTCGCAAGACATGATTGGACAATAATTCTCGCGGCAATCCTCCGCAACTCCGGACGCCCTCCAGACCTGAAGGGGCAAGCAGTTTGGATGGAAGCGATCAGCGAAACTGCTCAATCGCCATAAGGAGCGGCTCCGTAGACATCTGGACCAGCCCACCATAGGGTTGGTCCAGTTCAAGCGTCAGAAGGATGGCCCCTGTCATTGATGTCGCCGCCATCAAAAGCGACGTCACGGCGACTATATTGAATGGCGCGATGAGACCAAGGCTGAAGAAAATCGCCATCAGCCAGAATATCAGGATTACAATAAACAAAGGCGCGACTGTCGCGGAAGAGTTCTGGTATATTTTCCATCGCGATATTGCGATCTCGTTTCCCAGACCAAGCGCGGTATTTTTAATCCACGGATATCCTGGCCTGTCTTCGGGCAATTCCAGAAGACGTTTTTGTAAAACATCGATCCCTTCTCCGCGCAATATATCTGCATTTCGCCCATGCGCGCTCGTTATTTCGAGAACCTTTACGCCATTCTCGGCGACCATTTTCAGCGCGTCTCGCGCCGGTCGTGATTGGTCCCCAAAATTCAGGAGCAGTCTGTTCAGCACAATCATTTTCGACGATCCGGACTTGAGCTCGGCCTCCTTCGTGTCGAATGAACCCTTCGCCGTCGCGATCAGCAGCCCGAGGGTCAGCGCGGCGAGGCCGACCACGACGCTGCGCGCCGCCTTCACGATCGTCTTCGTTTCTTCGCTGAGATGATGCGCGGGCAGATAGTGTCTCAGGCATAGACCCGCGATCGCGGAGAGAAAGACAAGGGCTAAGGCAGTCAGACTGATAATGGCTGGCGTCATTGAATTATCCGATAAAACCCGTTGGATTTTGGGTCGCTCCTATCGGTGCAGTTGGCGCCTTGCAAGCGAAAACTTTTATCGGGAGCGTTTTTCCTTTCATAATAAAGGATTTTTACTGTCATGACTTTGCGCGGTCGATCCGGGATGCTTTTTTCAAAATCGCGACCATAGGTGGGGAACACCTTTGTTTTTTACATGCTTGCGTCGACCGATACATCCTAGCGGATATCGCACGCTGCATGTCGGGAAGACGCGTCGGATGACGCGGTTTAAAGCAAGTCGATATCCCCGCGTTTTTACCAGCGCCTCGGTCGACGAGGCCTGTCCGGCAACTGCGCGGAATTGGACCAATCCGCCCTCCGGGATTTGAGCCGACGGGCGGCTTCAGGGTTAAGGGGAAACGGACCGCCCTTCACCCGATCACTGTTCCCGAAGCTCAGACGCCCGCGACGCTCAGGCTTCAGTCATTGGCGGGCGGCCATTAATGTGGGAAGCGGGCACACGGCTTTCCCTGAGGGCGCATTCCTCCGATTGCAGCACGAAATCTGTCCCCTTGCGGAGGTGGCGCTTCCCGTGGGGCGGCGCCGCCGTAGCGCTTGCGTCACATTACGTCTGGGACACGGCCGGCGCCGTGGAATTTACGGTCGCGCGAGCGGGCCCAAGGGCGGCCCCAAACGCAAAGGCAAACGCTGCAATCGCGAAAGAAACAAGAAGACGCTTTAGCATATCCTCACCCTTCGAAGTTATTCCTTGATGAACAAATCGTAAATGATCGTTCCGGACCCGAATGTGCGCCGGCGCACCTGGGAGCAGCCGGAGAAACCGCAGGTCGTCTCTGACGGCGGTTTAACAACGAAGCAGGCTCCGTAGGTCCTGCCCCAAGGCGGTGTGACTATTTTGTCACACAGACGCCGGGAGATGCATTTGGCGGAAAACACGGTTTTCTATGGCGAAAAACAGACATACTTCGACTATCGATGCTTTTATCTATCAATTCAGAACCCTCCCAGGTTCTTCTTTGTCAGAGAAGCCCGGATTCGTCCGGGCTTCTTTCCGTCGGGGAGAAATCGGGAGGAGCGTTTGGGTCGTGTGCGCCGGAGAAATCGCATTGGCAGAGTAGTCTGTCGAACAACAGCCTGATCGACAGAGACGAGACGCATTCCGTTTACAGGCGCAGAGGATCGTCAATCCTTTCACGGACGGTGTGGACTTTCGTGGACCTCAGGTTACTCATTTCAGCTTTTCTACGACCGACGATCAATTTGGTGATTGGCGTCGCAACTTTCGCTGTCAATTATTTTGGGGCGCGGATCATATTTTTACATTTCGGCTATGATCTCGATAACCTTGTGACAAATGCGCTTTTTCTCTTTTTTATCGCGGCGGTTTTGCTCGCTTTCTCGCTCAGAAAACCTGCGCTGGACGGTCTGATCGATCTGCTCGACCGCGTGGTCGGAGCGAACTTCGCACTCGGCCTCGTGATGATGCCTTATCTGTCCTATCTATTTTGGCCGACGATGGGCTGGCGTTTTCTCGCCTTCTGGTTCATCGGTTTATTGTGGTTGGCGATTGATATGTTTGTCGCGGTCAATGCGTAAATCTCGGTAATCTATCGCTGATCAAGCGTCTCTTCCCGATCTTCCTGGGGATGCTGTTATCGGAGTCGGCAAGATCTATCCGCCGCTGATGTCGCCGCATCTCCCGGCGGAAACGCCCTTCAAATAAACAAAACCAGCGCTTCCGGCGCGCGTTTATTTGACGCGCGTATCCGGCTGAAATGAAGAGCGACCGGGACCAACATCCGGTTCTTTTTTATGCCTTCAGAGGATCATAAGTGGGGGATCGTCGATCCGCTTTTTCGCACATATTTTCAGGATAAAAAAAATCCGGGCGCAGAAGGCGCCCGGATTAAAGTTCTTTACCAACCTGCTCTTCGCCTTACGCGGGATTCGGCGCCATACCGCCCATATCGTCCGCCGATGACGTGCCCGAAGAGGCGTCCGGCGAAACGCCATCCTGGTTGACCGAAGGCGACGAAGGCGGTTCATCCCGCACTGGCCGCTTACCGGCAAGCAGCCCGTTGATTTCCTCGCCCGTCAGCGTCTCAAATTCGAGAAGCCCGTTCGCGAGGATGTCGAGATGAGCGCGCTTCTCTGTCAGGATTTGCTTCGCCGTATCGTAAGCTTCCTGAACGAGACGCCGCACTTCGGCGTCGATCAACTGTTGGGTCGCCTCCGACAATTTCTGCTGGCGGCTCGACGAATAGCCAAGGAACTGCTCCTGTTGCGGCTCGGAGTATGCCACCGTGCCAAGCTTTTCGGAGAAGCCCAACTGCGTGACCATCGCCCGGGCCACCCGGGTGCATTGCTGGATGTCGGACGCTGCGCCGGACGTAACGTTATCGTGACCGAAAACCAGCTCTTCCGCGACCCGCCCGCCCATCGCCATGGCCAGCATCGCGATCAGCTCTTCATAGGATTGCGAAATCTGATCGCGTTCCGGCAGACTCTGAACCATACCAAGCGCGCCGCCACGCGGAATGATCGTCGCCTTGTGGATCGGCGTTGATCCCGGCATGTTCAACGAGACGAGCGCATGGCCGCCCTCATGGAAGGCCGTCAACCGCTTCTCATCATCCGTCATCAGAAGCGTCCGACGCTCCGCGCCCATCAGGATTTTGTCACGCGCATCGTCGAACTCCTTGGCGGTGACAATTCGCCGTGACCGACGCGCGGCGAGCAAAGCCGCTTCATTCACCAAGTTCATAAGATCGGCGCCCGAAAACCCGGGCGTGCCGCGCGCGATGACTTTCAGGTCGACGTCCGCGCCAAGCGGCACCTTGCGAGTATGAACCCTCAGGATCCGCTCGCGTCCGATGAAGTCAGGATTCGGCACCTGGATCTGCCGGTCAAACCGGCCAGGACGCAGCAGAGCCGGATCGAGCACATCGGCGCGGTTCGTCGCAGCGATCAGGATAATCCCCTCATTCGCCTCAAACCCGTCCATTTCGACGAGCAGCTGGTTGAGCGTCTGTTCGCGTTCGTCGCTTCCGCCGCCAAGACCCGCCCCGCGATGGCGACCGACCGCGTCGATCTCATCGACGAAGATGATGCAGGGCGCGTTCTTCTTCGCCTGCTCGAACATGTCGCGAATGCGCGAGGCGCCCACGCCGACAAACATTTCAACGAAATCCGAGCCGGAGATCGAGAAGAAGGGAACGCCCGCTTCGCCGGCGATTGCACGGGCGAGCAATGTTTTGCCGGTGCCGGGCGGGCCAACCAGAAGAACGCCGCGCGGAATCCGACCGCCCAGACGTTCAAACTTCTGCGGGTCTTTCAGAAACTCGACGATCTCCTGAAGATCCTCTTTCGCTTCGTCGACGCCAGCGACGTCTTCGAAGGTCTTGCGCTCCTTCGACTCCGTCATGAGGCGCGCCTTGGACTTGCCAAAGCCCATTGGCCCACGACCGCCCATGCCGCCATTCATCTGACGCGACATGACGACCCAGAGGCCCAGAAACAGCACGAGGGGAACAATATTCAGGAGCAGGCTCATCCAGAAACCGCCCGGTCCATCGCTGGATGGCTTGGCGACAATCTGAACATTCTTTTCCTGCAGACGCTGCACCAAACGGTTATCTTTGGGCGCGTAGGTCTGGAAGGAGCGATTATCATTAAAGTGGCCGGAAACTTCGTCGCCGGCGATGATCACGTCATGGACGCGACCCTCGTCAATCTGGACGAGAAGCTCGCTGTAGGTGATTGATCGTCCTGACGTCCGGGTTTGCTGGTTCTGGTATACAGAAAACAGGACACCGATGACGATAAGGAAAGCGACCCATGGAATGTAGGATTGCCATTTAATCTTTTTCACGAAAAACCTCCCCCGGAACGAATGCCTTGCGCATCCACGCTGCAGCGCAGCAACGTCCGCAAGACGATGCCAACGTTTTCATATAGGGTGGAAGTCGGCGGCGGCGTCTCCCCCTTATTCGGCCAAATCGACGTCTTTGCTCGCCAGGGGTGATCGGGCGCAGACCGGAATAAGGCGAGGCGGCGCACCGATGAGGCCGCGAGAGGCCGGGCCGGCCTGTCGCGAGGAAGGTTTATCGCGGGGCAGTCCGCGCCGCTGGTCGGCGCGTTATCGGGCGATCGTCGTCGCGGCCCTGTATTGATGCTCGACAGACGGCGACCCGGGAGCCCCGGCGGCATGGGCAAGGATCGTCGCCGCATAGGCAAGCGCGAGGATTTCGAGGACAACGAGGGTGACAATATTGAAGAAGGGGTCCCGCCCGCGCAGGCCGCTTCTGAACAGTCGATAATATTTGCTACGCATGACCCTACTCCCTCCATACGCAACAATCTCTCCCCCATTCTGGTTAAGGACGGCTGAACGCGACCCGAGAGGCGGCCAAAAACGGCATATGCATTTTCTTAACCCGCCTGTGTCAGGACGCCGGTTGTTGACTGAAGCCGGACATCGTCGGGAACACGCAATGAAGCATAATTACTTGTCTTTCTTCCTTCTGCTGTCGCTGGCGGCATGCAATCAGGCGTCGGCCCCGTCCATTGCGACGCCGATCGCCGCGCCACGTCAGGGTTCGGCTGGAGATGCGGGTTGTCCGGGTGGGCTGAAGGGCGGCGAATGCGACGCCTACAGGGAGGGCGTCAAGGCCGGCATCGCCGACCGCGCCGCGCGTCAAAGCGAGTCGTTCCGGCGCCATGAGGGCGAATTCGACCCACGCTTCGAAGCCTCCTACCGCGCCGGCTATGCGACCGGATGGTACAACAACGGCAAATAGGCGTTATTCCGCTGACGCGTCGGATAACGGATGCAGGTCACGAACCATCGCCTGCATCCGCGAATCGAGCACATGCGTATAGATCTGCGTCGTTGAAATATCGGCATGGCCGAGAAGTTCCTGCACGACCCGCAGATCAGCGCCATTCTGGAGTAAGTGGCTCGCAAAGGCGTGGCGCAGGGCATGTGGATGAACCTGCGCGGCGGGAATGCCGGCCGCGCCCGCGAGAGTCTTGAGATCGCGCGCAAAGGCCTGGCGGGTCAAATGGCCGCTGGCGCTATCGGCCGGAAAGAGAAATTTCTGCTGTGCCAGGTTCGGCGCGGCCGCCTCAAGCCGTTCGAGATAGGCGGCGATCGCCGCCCTGGCGCGACCGGTCAGCGGCGCAAGGCGTTCACGTCCACCCTTGCCACGGATAACGATAAAGGCGTCACGGCTGGCGGCGGCGCTTCTGGGCAATGACACAAGCTCGGAAACCCGCAGGCCGGACGCATACAGGGTTTCGAGCAAGGCGTAGAGGCGCGCCGCATGCAGCCGTTCTCGTGGTGGTCGGGCGGCGTCATCGAGGCCCTCGCGCGCGATCGCCAGCAGATGATCCACCTGCCCGACTGACATCACGCCCGGCGCGCTCCGCGCACGACGCGGGCCATCCAGCGTGGCGGCCGGATCATCGGCGCGGAGCCGCTCAACAAACAGAAATTTGTGGAACTGTCGCAGCGCGGAGATGCGGCGCGCGACCGAGGCTGTTGAAAGCCCGCGCGCACCGAGATTTTCGAGCCACGCGCCAATATCTTCCGCGCCGGCGGTTCGCGGGGAAGCACCGGAAACGCATAGAAAATCTATGTAATCTTCGAGATCTCGCCGATAGGCTTCGTGCGTATTGCGGGCGGCGCCACGCTCGGCGACAAGCATTTCGAGGAAGGTCTCGAGATCGCGCGCGACCACAGCCTTCACTGACGCGCCCTCAACGATTCAGGCGTTGCGGCGGAATGGTGACGCTCATCTCCCGCGGCGTCGGCTGCACTGCCGCGACAATCGCGACCATCGCGCCGTAGATCACGCCGACAGTCAACGCAACAACCGCCAGAAATCTGAGCAGGCTCGGCAACGGCGACGTCCATCAAAAAAATCAACCCTGTTGTTGTCGCGCGAAGCTCGGCGGAAATCAAGCGCGCGAACGCCGCACCGCCGCACACATGACGCTATCGGACAACCACCCGTGCGCCAACGCGCACGCGATCATAGAGATCGACGACATCGTCATTCATCATACGGATGCAGCCGGAAGAAACATTCTGGCCAATCGTGTCGGGTTCATTGGTGCCATGGATCCTGTAGAGCGACGAACCCAGATAGAGCGCACGGGCGCCCAGCGGGTTATCCGGACCGCCCCGCATGTGTCGCGGCAAATCCGGTCTACGCTTCAACATCTCGGCAGGCGGCGTCCACGCCGGCCATTCCGCCTTGGCGCTGATCGCCTTTACGCCCGACCATTCGAAGCCCGGCCGACCGACGCCGATGCCGTAGCGGATCGCGCGACCATTGCCCTTCACGTAATACAGATACCGCTCCGGCGTATCGACCACCAGCGTTCCGGGCGCCTCCCGCGTAGGGTAATCGACTTCCGCGCGCATGAAATTCGGATCGATGGCGTGACGCGCTGTCTCAGTCTCAGGCACATATTCAGGCGTGTAGGCCGTCGCGAAATCCGGCGCATAGGGCGCAGAAGTTTCGGGCGCCGCCGCCTGCCGCGCCGGCCGCTGCGCGCGCGGCGATTCCGGCGTTGCGTAGTAGGCGTAAGGATCGCCGCCGTCGCCCAGCAATTCCTCGAGGAAATCGGGCGCCGACGGGGCGTAGACCGGGTCGGGAAAGGGCGATGCGCCATAATAGGCGAAAGGCTCGGCCATCGCTACGCCGGCGCCGAGGGCGAGGGAAGACGCGGCAAGCAATGCAACAAGGAGCGACGACGCGATTTTGGGGGTCATGTTCGGGCCATCGAAACTGCCCTTCGAAAACGCAGGGCCGGATGAACGATCCCGTTAAAATAAATCATGAATTTTTACAGTAAACGCAAAGACGCGCGGATGGTTATCCGCGCGTAAAGAGAGATCGTAAACGAAATCTTTCTGCGTTCAGAAATGCGAGTCGGTGTCGTCTTTCTCGGCGGGTATTTCGTGCCGCATGATCAGCGGGGCCTGCGCGAGCGCGAAGAGAACCGTTAGCGGCGTAATGCCGAAAACCTTGAAATTAACCCAGACGTCCGTCGTCACCATACGCCGAACGACTTCGTTCAACCCGGCCAGAAAAAAGAAAAAGATACCCCAGCGCCAGGTGAGTTTGCGCCATCCCGCTTCGTCAATGTGGATCGCCATATCGAACACGATCGGCAACAAAAGCTTGCCGAAATAAAGCGCGCCGAGCAGCGTTGCGCCAAACATCGTATAAAGTATCGTCACCTTGAGCTTGATGAATGTCTCATCATGCAGGATGTAGGTGAGCGTGCCAAAGACGAGGACAAGCGCCGCCGTGACCAGGGGCATCGCCGGCAGATGGCGCGTAACGATCCATGATACCGCGAGCGTCAGCACAACGCCGAACATCAGCACGCCGGTCGCGGCGAAAATGCCGTAACGACTATTGGCGACGAAGAACAGGATCAACGGTCCAAGTTCGAGCGCGAGCTTCAACCCGGGATTGAGTTTTTTCCTCGGCGGCGCGCTGGCGCCGGTTACGGGATGCGCCTTTGTGGCGGTGTCGTCCGTCATCGTTTTCTAGTTCTCCGGCGCCGGCGCAGGCGCGTCTTCCTTTTCGAGCCCCGCAATCGCGCGCGCGAAATCCCGGGCCTCGAAGGGCTCCAGATCGTCAGGACCTTCGCCTACGCCGATGAAGTGGATCGGGAGCCCGAAGGTTTCGGCGATCGCAACGAGGATGCCGCCGCGCGCCGTGCCGTCGAGTTTGGTCATGACAAGCCCGGTGACGCCCGCCGTGCGCGCAAACACCTCAACCTGCTGAATGGCGTTCTGGCCGACTGTCGCATCCAGGACAAGAAGCACGGCGTGCGGCGATTCCGGGTCGGCTTTCTTCATGACGCGCACGATTTTCTCGAGCTCGGCCATGAGTTCGGCGCGATTTTGCAGGCGTCCGGCCGTATCCATGAGGAGGACGTCCGCGCCGGTGTCGCGCGCGCGCCGGATGGCGTCGAAGGCGAGCCCGGCCGCGTCCGCGCCCTCCGGTCCGGCGACGACCTCGGCGCCAAGGCGTTCGCCCCAGATACGCAACTGCTCAACCGCCGCCGCACGGAACGTGTCGCCGGCGGCAAGGACAACCTTGCGCCCTTCCGACGTCCATTTCGAGGCCAGTTTGGCGATTGTCGTGGTCTTTCCGGAGCCATTGACGCCCACGACCAGAACAACGAAAGGTTTGTGGTCCTCGTGGGGCGCGAAGGGCGTGGCGACGGGCGCCAAAATCGACTCCACCTCCCGCGCAAGGATGGCGCGCACTTCTTCCGGCGCGATGTCGCGATCGTAGCGCGCCTTGCCGACGGCGGCGGCGATACGGTTCGCCGCGCCCACGCCGAGATCGGCGCGCAACAGCACGTCCTCGAGTTCCTCAAGCGTGAGCGCGTCGAGCTTCCGCTTCGTGAAAATATCCGCGACGCCCTGGCTGATGGACTGGGAGGTGCGGGCGAGTCCGCCTGAGAGCCGCGCCCACCACGAGCGTTTTTCTTCCTCAGCTTCCGGCGCGATTGTTTCCGCCTCTGGCTCAATGGGCGCGGCCTTGCCGCCCCCGAGGATGCGCGAGAAGAAACCGCCTTTTTTCGTTTCGTCCGAATTCACGCCAAATCTCCAGCCGGAGCGCTATGACTATAGCAGCCGACAGGAAAGGGCCAGCCGCGCGACGTCCGGCCGGAAAAACGCCTGTCCGCTGCAGCTACCAGCGTAGCACCGCGCCGCCCCATGTCATGCCGGCGCCGATCGCCATCATGGCGATCACATCGCCGCGACGGAGCTTCCCGGCCCGGTTCGCCTCGTCGAGCGTGATTGGCATGGAGGCGCTCGACGTGTTGCCAAAGCGGCCGATATTGATCCAGCATTTTTCGAGCGGAACGCCGAGCGTTGCGAGCGCGGATTCGATGATCCGCTGATTGGCCTGATGCGCAATCACATGGTCGACGTCAGCCGGCGTCAGGCCCGCCGACGCCAGCGTATCAGCGACGACTTCCGGAAGCAGACGCGTCGCAACCCGGTACACCTCGCGGCCGCGCATACGAATCTTGTTGCTGTTTTCCGCGAGAACTTCGGGGGAAAACGGTTGACGGCTGCCACCGCCGAAAATGCCCAGAATGCCGGTCATGGTCCCGTCAGTGCGCAGGGTCGTCGCAATGAGCCCGTGGCCCGGCGCGTCGGTCGCGCCAAGGAGGATCGCCCCGGCGGCGTCGCCAAACAGCACGCAGGTCTCACGATTGGTCCAGTCCACAAAGCGCGAGAGCGTCTCTGCGCCGATGACGAGCGCCCGTCGCACCATGCCTGAGCGGATGAACTGATCGGCGATTGTCAACGCATAGAGCGAACCGGCGCAGGCGGCCCCGACATCGAAGGCGAAGGCGTTTCGCGCCCCGAGATGCGCCTGGACATAAGCGGCGCAGGCGGGCGTCGGCGTGTCGCCGGTCACTGTCGCGACAACGATCATATCGACATCGGCGGGATCAACATTGGCCAGTTCGAGCGCATTGCGCGCCGCGGCGGCGGCGAGATCGGAAGTCGCCTCGCCCTCGGCCGCGATACGCCGCTCCTGGATGCCGGTGCGACTGACGATCCACTCGCCATTCGTTGCGACCAGTTTCTCGAGATCGGCGTTTGTGACGATGCGCTGCGGCGCGTAGGCTCCTGTCCCGAGGACGATCGAATTTGGCAAAGCGGCTTTTTCCAGGGGTAGCGCGCCGAACGCGGCGCCGACGGCGAAAACGCGGCCCTTCATAGCCGGAGGCGCGGCGCGCGCCAACCGCCGGGGGGCGGCCGCGGGCAAAGCCAAATGCGGCAAATAAAGCTTTAATCGATTCTATAACGTTGTTTTAATTGTTTCTGCCGCCCTCCGCGCGACGTGCGCCTTGTTCCAGATCACTGTAATTCAAGCCATATTCCGGCCATGGTAACGCTTTATAAAGAAACGAAGCCTAGCCGATGTGGAAGAGGAAGCGATGCGCTGAAAGGCGCGGTCCGCGATCCTTGAACCCCAAAATCCCGAACGCGCCGGCGCCCTGCGCCACCGCTGGAGTTAGCCCGTGATTCACGCCCTCGTTCTCGTCGCCGTCGCCCTCTACGCGCTTGTGGGCGCGCTGCTGGCCTGATCAGGCAATCGTTGCCAAGCGGCCGTTGGCGTGGCACTCCGGCGCTATGAACGAAAATCACGTAAAAGGCGCGCAGCCCCCTCGCGTTTCCTTCGTTTCGCTCGGTTGCCCGAAGGCGCTTGTCGACAGTGAACGCATTGTCACACGCCTGCGCGCCGAGGGTTATGAGCTTTCTCGCGGCCACGCCGGCGCCGATGTCGTCGTCGTAAACACCTGCGGCTTTCTTGACAGCGCGAAAGCCGAGTCGCTTGAAGCGATCGGGGCCGCGCTGGCGGAAAACGGCAAGGTGATCGTGACCGGCTGCATGGGGGCCGAACCCGAGGCCATCACGCAACGCTTTCCCGACGTCCTCGCCGTAACCGGTCCGCAACAGTATGAGACTGTTGTCGAAGCGGTCCATCGCGCCGCTGCGCCCGCGCATGATCCCTTTCTCGACCTGTTGCCGGAACAGGGCGTGCGGCTCACGCCGCGCCACTACGCGTACCTCAAGATTTCCGAAGGCTGCGACAATAGCTGCGCATTTTGCATCATTCCGCATCTGCGCGGTCCGCTTGTTTCGCGTCCAGCGGCGGAGGTGCTTCGGGAGGCGGAAAAACTGGCCCGCGCCGGCGTTCGGGAGCTACTGGTTATTTCCCAGGATACGAGCGCCTACGGTCGCGATTTGCGTTATGCGGAAAGCCAGTTCGGAGACCGGACGGTTCGCGCCCACTTTCTGGATCTCGCGCGCGAACTGGGCGAACTCGGGCTTTGGGTGCGGCTGCATTATGTTTACCCCTACCCGCATGTCGACGACGTGATCGAACTGATGGCGGCCGGCAAAATCCTTCCCTATCTCGACATTCCGTTCCAGCATGCGTCGCCTGGCGTGCTACGGGCGATGAAACGCCCCGCCAATGAGGAAAAAACCCTTGGACGCATCCGGGCGTGGCGCGCCGCCTGCCCCGACCTCGCGCTGCGATCGACGTTTATCGTCGGTTTTCCGGGTGAAACTGAACGCGACTTTGAAACGCTGCTCGATTGGCTGGAGGAAGCGGAAATCGACCGGGCGGGCGCGTTCAAATATGAGGCGGTGGCGGGGGCGCCGGCGAACGATCTCGGGCTTGAAGTCGTGCCGGAGCCAGTCAAGGAAGAGCGCTGGCGGCGTTTGATGGAAAAGCAGCAGGCGATCAGCGCGCGTTTGATGAAACGCAAGATTGGCAAGCGCCTGCCTGTCATCATAGACGAGCCAGGCGGCGGTCCGGCGGGCGCGCCCGCCAAAGGCAGGACGAGGGCCGATGCGCCGCAGATCGACGGCGCAGCCTTTGTTTCCTCACGCCGCCCGCTCCGCCCCGGGGATATCGTCAGCCTGAAAGTCGAGCGCGCGGACGCCTACGACGTGTATGGCCCGGCCGTCTGACCGCCCCATATAAATGTCAGACCCCCTCCGGAGGACTGCAACCATGACGGATGACACGCGCGAAGATCGGCATCAGGAACCGCAGCAGCAGGCCGAGGGGCCTGCGCGCGGACCGATGTTTCTGATTCCGAAGAGCTTCATATATATCGTCGGGGCGATTGTCGTTGGCTCTTTCGTGTTGACGCTTTTTGTCCGCAATCCCTACACGCAGGCGATCGAAGGCGGCGACCTCTATGAGCGCAGCCAGGACAATTCCTTGATGTTGTGGGTGGCGATCTTCATCGGCATCCCGGCGAGTTTCTACGCCTACAAGCGTTGGGTATTGCCAATTTTCGATCGCAAGTAATCGCGGTCGGCCCGCAGCTGCGTCGAGGACCGGGCGCTGCGCGGCCCGTGCAGATATACGAAAGCCGGCGGCGCGGCGCGCGCAAGCGCGAAGGATTGGCTTTCGTCAATACGCGCCATTGAAAAACGGTGCGCAGCGCGAGAAGCGGTCGCCCGGACGGTCTCGCCCGGACGATCAATGATTGCGACCGGGATCGTGGAAAAAATCTCTTCCCAACGTCGCCATTGGTGAAAATTTCTGAGACTGTCCGCGCCCATGATCCAGACGAAGGAAACGCCCGGACAGTGCACGCGCAAATAGCGCACAAGATCGATTGTGTAGCGGGCGCCGATTTGCGCTTCAATATCGCTCACGATGATGCGCGGATCACGCAAAAGCGCTTGAGCAGCTTTCATGCGCGCGTCGAGCGGCAAAAGGACGCCAGGGTCCTTCAGCGGATTGCAAGGCGACACAAGCCACCACAAACGATCAAGGCGTAACCGCGTCAGCGCGGTACGCGACACGAGCAGATGGCCTTCATGCGGCGGATTGAACGAACCGCCAAAAAGACCGATCCGCATGCCCGGCGCATGCGGCGGCAGGCGCGGAAGACTCACCCGCGCACCTGTCCCGCGCCATGAACCCGATATTTGAAAGATGTGAGTTGCTCGACGCCAACCGGACCGCGCGCATGCATACGACCGGTCGCAATGCCGATTTCGGCGCCGAAGCCGAACTCACCGCCGTCAGCAAACTGGGTCGAGGCGTTATGCAGAACGATCGCGGAATCGACTTCATTCATAAATCGTCGCGCGACCGTATCGTCATCGGTGACGATGCAGTCGGTATGATGCGAGCCATAGGTTTCGATATGCGCAATGGCCGCGTCGAGATCGTCGACAACCTTCACCGCAATGATCGCATCGAGATATTCCGCCCGCCAGTCGTCCTCGACCGCCGCTTTCACGCGGGGATCGACCCCTTGCGTGGGGGCGTCGCCCCGCACCTCGCATCCGGCCGCGAGCAGCGTCTCGACCAGCGCCGCAAGATGCGTCTCGGCGCAGGCGCGGTCAACGAGCAACGTTTCGGCGGCGCCGCAAATGCCCGTACGCCGCATTTTGGCGTCGCGCAGGATCTTCTTCGCCATATCGAGATCTGCGGCGCGATGGACGAAGACATGAACAATGCCTTCGAGATGCGCAAAGACAGGGACACGGGCTTCATGCTGAACCCGCGCGACGAGGTTCTTGCCGCCCCGCGGCACAATGACGTCGATCGCGCCATCGAGCCCCGCGAGCATCGCGCCGACCGCCGCGCGATCGGCGGTATCGACCAGCGCGATCGCCGCTGACGGCAGGCCGGCGGCCACAAGGCCGGCCGCAAGACAGGCGTGAATGGCGCGCGATGAATTCAGACTTTCCGAGCCGCCTCGCAGAATGACGGCGTTGCCGGCTTTGAGGCAGAGCGCGCCGGCGTCCGCCGTGACGTTCGGCCGGCTCTCGTAGATCACGCCGATCACACCAAGCGGCGTCGACACGCGTTCGATCACGAGGCCATTCGGACGCTCGAAGCGCGCGAGAAGTCGTCCAAGCGGATCCGGCAGGTCCGCGATTTCGTCCAGGCTCCGCGCAATCCCCTCGATCCGCGCGGCGTCGAGAGTCAGTCGATCGAGAAAGGCGGCCGCCGTCCCGCGCGCCTGCGCCGCAGCGACGTCCCGGGCATTGGCGGCGAGGATATCGTCGCGCCGCACACGAATTTCCCGCGCCGCCAACCGCAACGCCGCATCCCTGACAGAAGCCGGCGCAAGCGCCACAGCGCGCGCCGCCCGCCGCGCCTGCGCGCCAAGCGTCGACAGCATCGCCTGCAGGGCGCCGGCATCCTCGCGGTGATCAAGGGTCTGAACCATGAAAGCGGCGTCTCCGTTGGCCGAATTTGACAAACTTCCGCTACCACGGCTGAAGCGGCGCGGGAAAGCCGAAGCCCAAGACCATGAAAGAAAACATCTACCGCCGCCGGGAAGATCATCTTGCCGGCCGATTGCGCCCGGTCTATAGACAGCCGCAACGCTCCCTTCGTCTAGCGGTCCAGGACGTCGCCCTCTCACGGCGAAAACAGGGGTTCGA
>CAZJAY010000005.1:0-10501 GCA_964543915.1 uncultured Methylocystis sp.
CGCGGCCCCAACGGCGCGGCGGCGCGCGTCGGCGCGCAGCACAGTCAGGACTATGCGGCGTGGTATGCGCAGGTGCCGGGGCTGATCGTCATCGCCCCGTCTAATCCTGGCGATGCAAAGGGTCTCCTCAAGGCGGCGATACGCAACGACAATCCGGTCGTGTTTCTCGAAAATGAAATTCTCTATGGCAAAACCGGCGATGTGCCGGCGCTGGAAGATTTTGTCTTGCCGATTGGCAAGGCCCGCATCGCCCGTCCGGGTCGCGACGTGACTTTCGTTTCCTTCTCCATTGGCATGACCTATGCGCTTGCTGCGGCCGAGGCGCTTGCGAAAGACGGGATTGAGGCCGAGGTCATCGATCTGCGCACGCTACGGCCGATGGATACGGCGACCGTCGTTGAGTCTGTCAAAAAGACAGGCCGCTGCGTCGCGATAGAGGAAGGCTGGCCGCAGTGCGGCGTGTCGGCGGAGATCGCGATGGTCGTGCAGCAGGAAGCGTTCGATTGGCTCGATGCGCCGGTCGCGCGCGTCACCGGCAAGAATGTGCCGATGCCCTACGCCGCCAATCTCGAAAAACTTGCGCTCCCGAGCGTGGCGGAAGTCATCGCAGCGGCGAACGCGGTTTTATACAGGAGCTGAATGATGGCGTCGGCTGCTCCGGACAGTTTTGCGCCGCGTATTTTCGCGTCGCCGCTTGCGCGTCGACTCGCGAAAGAGAGCGGCGTTGATCTTGCACGTGTTACCGGAACAGGTCCGCGTGGCCGTGTGATCGAACGCGACGTGAAGGCGGCGCGCGTCGCCGGCGTCGGCGCAAAGCCGGTCGGAACGGTGCCCTCTGTCGGCGCCACAGCCGCAACGCTGGAGACGACGCGAAAATTCTACGCCATCGACAGCTTTGAGGAAATTCCGCACGACTCGATGCGCAAGGCCATCGCGCGCCGCTTGACCGAAGCGACGCAGACCATCCCGCATTTTTATCTCAACGCGGATTGCCGGATCGACGCGCTGCTGCGTCTGCGCGAGGATTTCAATGCTGGCGCGCCAACGGGCGCCGACGGCGCGCCTGTCTGGAAAACTTCTGTCAATGATTACATCGTCAGGGCGCTGGCGCTCGCCCTGCAAAAAACGCCGGAAGCGAACGTCACCTGGACGCCCGAGGCGATGCTGAGGCATCACGGGTCGCACATTGGCGTTGCGGTCTCGATCCCGGGCGGGCTGATTACGCCGATCGTCCAGAACGCGCAGGCGAAAAGCCTGCCGGAGATTTCGCTCGAGATCAGAGATCTCGCCGCGCGCGCGCGGGAGCGTAAATTGCGGCCGCAGGAATATGAAGGCGGCGTCAGCGCTGTCTCAAATCTTGGCATGTACGGGGTTGAAAGCTTTTCGGCGATTATCAATCCGCCGCAATCGACCATTCTTGCTGTCGGCGTCGGCGAACAACGCATGATCGTTGTCGACGGCGCCCCGCAGATCGCCTCGATGATGCGCGTGACGTTATCCTGCGACCATCGCGCGATCGATGGCGCCCTTGGCGCGCGTCTCCTTGCGGAATTCCGGCGCTATATCGAACATCCCGCCGCGATGTTCGTCTGACGCGCAATCGTTTGCCGCGACGCGCTGTGCGCCCGCGCACAGCGCTTTCGCCTTGCGTGTGATACAGCTTATCCCTTTGTTAACCAGCCTGGACAAGAGGCGTCGTCGTCGACCCTTCCGCTAACAGTCGATTAAGGAAAACCGTCGCATTGAAAGTGTTATCGGGTTCGCTGTGAGCTCTTGTTCCCCTTCGGATTGGAAGGGAGAAGGGACGAAAGAAAATGAAAAAGGTTCTTCTGACAATTTCGGCGCTTTTTGCGCTTGTCGGCGGCGCGTCCGCTGCGGACCTCCCGTCGCGTAAGGCGGCTCCCGCCTATGTGCCGCCGCCGCCCCCGCCGATGTGGACGGGCTTCTACGCGGGTCTCAACCTTGGCGGCGGCTGGGGCGCCGGCGGCGGCAATTCCAACGTCTGGAATCTGAACGGCTGGAATGGCGGCGTTTCGAATAACCTCTCGGGCGGCGTCCTCGGCGGCGCGCAGGTTGGCTATAACTATCAGTTCGGCCAGTCGTTTGTTCTCGGCGCGGAAGCCGACTTCCAGGGCACCAGCATGGGCTCGGGCGGCTCGAACAACAACAACTGGTTCCTTGGCAATGGCTGGGGCGTGAACCAGCGCACGAGCCTGCCGTGGTTCGGCACCGTCCGTGGCCGCGTTGGCTATCTCGCGATGCCGACGTTGCTTCTCTACGGCACCGGCGGCTTCGCCTATGGCCAGGCGCAGCGTAATGGCGGCGCCTTCGGCTGGAACAATAACTCCGCGACCCAGACCGGCTGGACGGCCGGCGGCGGCGCCGAGTGGATGTTCCTTCCCAACTGGTCGGCCAAGGCCGAGTATCTTTACTCGGATATCTCCGGCGGCAACCAGAACACCTGGTTCAACCTCGGCTCGGGGCTCAATAACGTGAATAACCATACCCGCTGGAACACAATCCGCGCGGGCGTGAACTATCACTTCAACTGGGGCGCTAACCCGGGCGTTGTGAGCTACTGAGAAAACCGGCGAAAAAAACGGGACGACGCGTCGCGCCGTCCCGTTGTAACCGGCAAAACTTCCATACCGAAGCCCGGCATTCGAAATGCCGGGCTTTCTGTTTTTCCACGACGCGAGTATTGCTTACGTTCAGATGGCGTGACGCGATGGCGTGTTGCGCGCGGCATAGTGTTGAAGGGCATGGCGTTGAAGGGCAAGGCGTCGAAGAAAGTGGCGGGGAAACGATGAAATCAGCGCGTTGGATGTTGCGGTCGTCGCTGTTTGCCGGCGTCTTCGCCCTTGGCGTAGGCGTTGCCGCGCCCGCTTTGGCCCAATGGGGATGGGGCGGCTATGGCGGCGCCTATGGCAGCTATGGCTATGGCGGCGAAGGCTGCGGCGGGATCAACTGCGAAGGCGATGGTTGGGATGGCGGCTATTCGGATATGAAGGATGCGGAGAGGGCCGCCGCTGACGCGCGCAACGGGCGATCGGCAGACGTTTTTAGCGGCGGCGGGCCGAAAGGCCGGCTCTGTAATTCGAAGATGCCGACCTACAACGGCTGGGGCGACTTTACCGGCTACAAGCCCGTCAAAATCCCCTGCAAATCCCCGTAGGCTGCGCGTTCGCAAGCCAAAACAAAGCCCTTATTTTTTCAGTTCGTCGACCGTCGGACAGTTGGAGGCGAGCGGCGAGACGCCCGGCGTAGGACAGGGCTGTCGATGCAGATTCACGCCGCAGGCGGAAAGCGCGGCGAGACAGGCAAGCGCGAGAAGACGGATCATGCGGCCTCCGGAAATGATCGGAATTTGGGAGCGCCGAACGCCTGCGTCCGGTTGACCGGCGCCGTGGTCAGGCGGAGACATTTGCGCGCCGCCGGTAGCGAACCATCCAGTCGTGCGCAATCCGACGCGCGGCGGGGACCGGTTTTTCCGTGTAGAACGACAGCAACCATGCGAGGAGGATTGTCAGGGCCATTGCGAGCGTGAGCGCGAGCCACTGAACCGGCGTCGCTGCGCCCGCGCTCCAATCCTTACCGAGAACAGCCGTGGTCGTCGCGCGCAGCAGCATTAGCGTCGGATTGTGGATCGCGTAGAGCGTGAAGCTGAAATCTGCGAGCGTCTGATGTCCGCGCCAATCGAGAAATCGCCATCGCTCTCCATCCGGGAAACGCATGGTCAGGATAAGATTGGCGAAGGCGAGCGCCGTCGCAGAATCCGAAACATATTGCGCCCATGGATGCGCGTGGATGAATTCATTATTGAAGACAACGCCCGCCAGAATATTGACGACGATCAGAAGCAACGTGGCGTTTCGCGCTGAAAGGATGATCGGACGTTTGGCGCGCGTGATGGTCGCGCCAAGGCTCCACAGCAGAAAACCGAAAGGAAACCATATTTGCCGGAAGCTGATTGCGAGACAGAACATGACTGCGAGCCAGAAACCGTCGCGAGCCACACGCGGCGACACGCTTTTCATCCATGGCAGCAATAGCATCGGGAAGACGACATAATACCAGAATTCGTAACCAATCGACCAGAGTGGTCCGTTCGTGCCGTAATGCGTGGCGATCACGCCCTGGAGATTGAGCAAATTCGTCAGAATATAGCGGGGGTCGTAGTGCCCGTCGAAAACCGGATAGGCGCCATAGTCCAGCGGGAAAAGCGTGCGTCCCAAAGTATCGAAAAGCGCTGTCAGCGCGATCGCCGGGATAACGACCATATAGATGCGCACGATCCGATGGACGAGATAATCCTGAAGAAACGGCTTCTCGCTATTTATGCGCCCCAGAACCGCGCCGCCGACGAGGAAGCCGGACATGACAAAAAAACCCATGACGGCCTCACGTCCGAAGACGTAATTTACGAGAAAGCGCCATGCGGCGACGAATAGCGGCTGGTCGTTCTCCGTAAAACTGTTGAAGTTCATAAAGGTCGCGGTCGCATGCACGCCAAGCACGAGCAGCATGCCGAGCCAACGGGCCAGAAAGAGCATCTGTGATAATTGCGGCGGGAGCAGTTCGACCCTGGGCGTCGGCGTGCCGGCTGTCGTGGGCGGCGCGTTTGGTTCTTTCGCCTTCAGCTCCGCCTCGCGCATAATCGACCCGTCGCCTCCACGTCGAGCGTTCCGACGCCATGTTTTCGGTACGACAGCGACTCCGCCGTCGTTACCCTGCGCCGCGCTTTAGGCGGGAAATGGACCATAACTGTGACCACGAAAACACTGTCTGTTTTGACCTGCCCGCATTGCGGTTTCCGCGAGGCATTGGAGATGCCATCGGACGCCTGCGTTGTTAGGCACATATGCGCAGGCTGTCACGCATCGCTTTCGCCAAAGCCCTCTGATTGCTGTGTTTTCTGCTCCTGGGGCGATACGCCCTGTCCGCCGGTCCAGGTCGAGGGAAAATGTTGTGGGGGCGTGGTGGACGACTCGGGGAATTAGCCTCATATGCGTGTTTGGAATAACTCTAAAATGGCGGGACAAGGCGGATGGCCAGTGAAGCGGATATTCTGAAAGCGCTTGAAAATCTTTACGGACCGGGCGGCGTCTCGCTGGCCGGCAAGGTCAGTGGCGTTATGCTGTCCGGGGGCAAGGCCTATGTTTCGCTGGCGGGCGATCCTGCGAAGCCGGAAGGCTGGGAAGCCGCACGGGTCAACGCCGAAAAGGCCATCCGGGCCTTGTCGGGCATCGAGGGCGCTGTCGTGACGCTTACCGCCGAGCGTGCGCCGCGCGCCGCCGGGCAGGGTGGGGGGCATCGTCATAGTCACGGGCACGATCACAGCCATGACCATGGCCACAAACACGATCATGGCCACGACCACGCCACGCCGCCGCGCAACCCGCCGCGGCGCGGGATGGCCCCGGCGCTCGAACGCATCCGATTCGTTATCGCGGTCGCCTCCGGTAAGGGCGGCGTCGGCAAGTCGACCACCGCCGCCAATCTGGCGGTGGGGCTCGCCGCCCAGAACTGGCGCGTCGGCCTCCTCGACGCGGATATCTACGGGCCTTCCGCGCCGCGTCTCTTCGGTCTTTCGGGCAAGCCGCGGGTCGAGGACGGCAAACTCGTCCCGCTCGAAGCCTATGGCGTAAAGATCATGTCGATGGGATTTCTCGTCGACGAGAATGTGCCGATGGTCTGGCGCGGGCCGATGGTCACGCAGGCGCTTATGCAAATGCTCGGCGAAGTCGCCTGGGGCGATCTCGATGCGCTTGTGGTTGATATGCCGCCTGGCACCGGCGACGTGCAGTTGACCATGGCGCAGCAGGCGCCGATTTCAGGCGCGGTGATTGTCTCGACCCCGCAGGATCTTGCGCTTATCGACGCCCGCCGCGCCGTGGCGATGTTCAACAAGGTCGAGGCGCCGATCCTCGGAATTATCGAGAATATGAGTTATTTCCTCTGCCCGCATTGCGGCGGACGATCGGAAATCTTTGCGCATGGCGGCGCCCGGCGGGATGCGGAGAAAATGGGCGTGCCCTTCCTTGGCGAGGCGCCGCTCGACATGACGATCCGTGAAACCTCGGATTCGGGCCGGCCGGTCGTCGGAGCCGCGCCTGAAAGTCCCCAGGCGGCCGTGTATTTGAATCTGGCGGCCAAGGTCAAAACCCTGCTGGAGACGCAAAAGCAGCGTCCGGCGCCTGAAATCGTAATCGGATAGGCGGTTTGGATGCGCATGCGGCGGCGGCGACGTCAGATGTCGATCAGCCGCCGCCAGATTCCGTACCAGCCGCCGGCGCAGAGAGCGAGCGCGGCCGCGTAGGCGAGCTTCCAGTCGGGCGGCGGCGCGAAATGCAGCAGTTCCGCGAGCGGTGGAAAATACAGGCCGGCGGCGACGATCGACAGCGCCACGGCGGCAATCAGCCAGAAAAGACGATTGCCACTCGAAAACAGCGAGACGCCTTTCGGCAGCGCATCCGACAGCGCCAACGTCAGATTGCCAAGGATGAGCGTGGCGAAGGCGAGCCCGCGCGCTTCCTGCTCGGGGGCGCCGATCGCGTTGTCGAACATATAAACCGCCATGACGGCGAGAAAAACCGCCATCCCCTGGAAGAAGCCGAGCGTCAGATCGCGCGCTCCGAAAAGCGGTTCGCCGCGCGGTCGTGGCGGCTTTTCCATGGCGTCCGGCCCGGCAGGCTCCGCCTCAAAGGCAAGCGAACAGGTGGGGTCGATGATCAGCTCCATGAGCACCACATGGGCGGGGAGCAACAAGGGCGGCATGCCAAGCAAAATCGGCACGAGCGCAAGGCCGGCGATGGGAATGTGGATCGCCGTGACATAGGTGAGCGCCTTGCGCAGATTGACGAAAATCCGGCGCCCCAGCGCAATGCCGCCGACGATGGAGGCGAACCGGTCGTCGAGAAGAACGATATGCGCCGCTTCGCGCGCAACGTCTGACCCACGTTTGCCCATGGCGATGCCGACATGCGCAGCGGCGAGCGCGGGACCATCGTTCACGCCGTCGCCGGTCATGGCGACGATATGACCATTGGCCTTGAAGGCTTCGACAAGGGCGAGCTTGTTCTCGGGATTGACGCGCGCAAACACGCGAATGTCGGCGATGGCGTCGGGACGCATGTCAGCCGGCATCGCCGCAATTTCCGCGCCGGTGATAACGCCTTTCGACGCGTCAATGCCGGCGGCCTCCGCAATCGCGCGGGCGGTTGCGGGATAATCTCCCGTGATCATCGCAACCGAGACGCCGGCGCGGCGCGCGGCTGCAACGGCTTCCGGAACGTCCGGCCGCAAGGGATCTTCGAACGCCAAAAGACCAAGAAAATCATAGGAAACATCGGCCGCTTCGGACGTCGCCCGTGCCGGCGTTTCGGCGACCGCGAGCACGCGCAGCCCTTGCGCCGCCAGTTCGTCGACGAGCGGCGCAACCCGCGCACGGGCGTCCGGCGTCAACGCGCAGAGACGAAACACGGCTTCCGGCGCGCCCTTCGCGGCCATGAGCAGACCTTCGGGCGTGCGCCACGTCTGGATAAAGGCGAGCAGATCGGGACGGATCGGAAAGCTTTCAACCACGGTCCCGTCCGCTCGGATCTGGAGCGAGTCTGCGATCGCATGTATGGCGGCGTCCATCGGATCGACCGGGCGGGGCGAAGACGCCCGCAACGCGGCGACCAGCAGCCGATGCTCGACCGCCGAAGGCGCTGTCGGCACGGGCGCGACGCCTGTCCCGGTCGCTAGCGCCAGGACACGCATGCGATTTTGGGTGAGCGTTCCGGTCTTGTCGACGCAGAGCATCGAGGTCGAGCCGAGGGTTTCCGTGACCGAGGAACGCCGCACCAGAACGTTGCGGCGGGCCAGCCGGAAGGCGCCGAGCGCCAGAAAGATGGCCAGGACCATCGGAAACTCTTCCGGCAGAAGACCGATTGCGAGGGTGATCCCCGCGAAGGCGCCCTCGAACCAGTCGCCATGGATCTTGCCGTAGGCGATGACGACGAGGGCGCAAAACACGAGCGCGAAGACGCCAAGGGTCGTCACCAGGCGGGCTGTGCGTTGCTGGAGCGGGCTCGGCTCAGGGTCTATCGCAGCGAGCGAGGCGCCGATACGGCCCAGCGCCGTGGCCGATCCGGTGCGCGCCGTTTCGGCGACGCCGGTTCCGCGCACGATCATCGCGCCCGCATAGAGGAAGGGGGTGAAGTCGCCGCCGGGATCAGGAAAGGCCAGCGTTTCGCCCATACTCGCGAGCGTCTTCGTCACCGGCGCGGCCTCGCCGGTCAGGATCGATTCATCGATCATCAGCGCATCGCCTGATATCAGCACGGCATCGGCGGGCAGTCGTTCGCCTTCCGATACGAGAATAACGTCGCCGGGCACGAGCTCGCGGGCGGGAATATGTTTGCGCACGCCGTCGCGCAGGCAAAAGGCTATTGGTTCCGCGAGCCGGTTGAGCGCCTCGAGGGCGCGTTCGCTACGCAATTCCTGGAAGACGACGAGCGAGATGGACACGGCGGCGCCGGCCACCATGAACAGGCCCTCGCCAAGATCGCCAAGAAAAAGATAGAGCATGGCCGCTGCGGCCAGCAGGAAAAACATTGGCTCTTTAAGCGTCCGCAGCGCGATCGCGAAGACGCCTTTCGACGGCGCGCGGGGCGGCGCATTGGGCCCATATTCCGCGAGACGCCGGGCGGCTTCGTCGGAGGACAGACCCCCAATAAGCGACTCTGACGCCGCCGATGCGGTCATTCGGCGCCCCTCATTTCAAAATTCGGCGCATCCGATCGCAGCCATGCCGCACAACCTTCGATAACATCGGAAAGCGGCTTTCGGCTCCGACCCTTTAACGCACATTCCCAGACGACGCCGACGCGCCAGCCCGACGCTTCAAGCGCGGCAATCGCGCGCGCGTCCACGGCCTGGTTTCGCTCAATTTTCGTTCGCCACCATTCCGCGCGGGATTTGGGCCAGACGAATAAATTGCAATCGTGCCCATGCCAGAAACAGCCATGGGCGAACAGAACGGCCCGTCGGCCCGGAAAAACGAGGTCAGGCGTACCGGGCAGATCGCGCGCATGAAGCCGGTATCGGAAGCCCAGCGCATGCAATCCGCGCCGCAGTAACATCTCGGGTTTGGTGTCCTTTCCGCGAATGCCGGCCATCATCCGCGCGCGGACGGCGTGCGGGACAATGTCAGCCATCGGCGAGAACGAGCGCCCGGTTGCGCTGTTGCGCCGCGTTCAATGGCGCCGGCAACGGGACTGTTCCTGCAATGCCGGCGAGCAGATGCGGCTTCATAGCCCGCGCGATGAATTCGACGACAGGCAGGACGACGCTGTTGCCGAACTGACGATAGGCCCGGGTGTCGGAGACCGGAATTTGAAAACTGTCGGGATATCCCATGAGCCGCGCGCATTCCCGTGGCGTAAGCCGGCGTGGCCGCTTACGCTTTCCCTGATCAATCAGGATTTCGCTGCCATCTTTGTAGTAACGCGCGGATAAAGTGCGGGCGACATCGGCCGGCCCGAAGACGCTGCAACCAAAGCCATTGCCGGCGGCCCGATGTTTTTCGGCGTAGGCCTGAAGGTAGGCCCACAGATGCGCCGAGAGCGTATATTTTGGATCAACTTCGTCTTCGAGGATCGCGCCCAGCGTCGGGCCCGGTTTCGTCGGCAGTTGCAGCGCGTTGATATCGAAAGCGGTCGGATCGCGAAATCCAACGATGAAAATGCGGTGGCGTTTTTGCGGGACCCAGGGTTCCGAGGAGATCACGCGATAAGTGAGTTGGTAGCCAAGCTCTCTCGTGAGAACGCCGTTGATGGTGCGAAAAGTCGCGCCGCCATCGTGGCTTTCGAGATTTTTGACATTCTCCAGAAGAAACGCCGCTGGCCTGTGATGGGCGATGATCTGCGCCGTGTCGAAGAAGAGCGTGCCCTGCGTATCGCAGAGAAAGCCATGCGGCCGGCCGAGCGAATTTTTCTTGCTCACGCCGGCGATGGAGAAAGGCTGACACGGAAACCCGGCCAGCAGCACATCATGCGGCGGAACAAGACCGGGGTTCTGCGAGAAAGGACGGATATCGCCTTCAACCGGACGGTTGTCGCGATAGTTGGCCTCATAGGTCCGGACGCTGAAGCGGTCCCATTCGCTGGTGAAAACGCAACGGCCGCCAATCGCTTCGAAGCCCCGGCGCAGCCCGCCGATGCCCGCGAAGAGATCGATAAAGGTGAAACCGGTTGCGCCGTGCGACATTGGATCCGAATCCGCAAAACTGCGTAATGGAACGCTCATTTCATCGCATGCGCCTTGCTCCGAGGCAATGCGTTCTATTTTTGTTCAAAAATATCTGTGCCCCGTGTGGTTGGCCCCGTCGGGACAATCTTCGACCGCCAGCCAGATTTCCACCGTTGCGCCAGACTGAGATCTTCGCGCATTTCTCTGCGCTCAAGCCCTTCATCCGTTTTGCCTGCTGCGAACCATCTTCTCCCGCAAGGGGAGA
>CAZJAY010000005.1:10601-17911 GCA_964543915.1 uncultured Methylocystis sp.
AGGGGAGAGGGTCGGTGGCTGCTGGCTGTCCCCATGGCGTGGTCTGTGCGGCGATTGGCCGTTCCGAAACTCGGCTGCTTGCGAGGGGGGGCGCCGCCACGCTAGATTGCCGTTTATTGGCGAGGGGCGCCGCGCGTCGCGGCTGAGAAGCACCCATCGAACCTGATCCGGGTCATGCCGGCGGAGGGAAAGCCAGCCTTTGGGGCGTATGCGCCCGCCAGCCGGATTCCGTTTTCGTCAGCGTCCCATCCGTCCGCGCCCCTTGAAGGCGCGGGATGCAAGGAGCGCGATCCATGAATATCCATGACAAGCGGACGCCCGCGAGCGTCACCTGCGGCCCGATCGGAAAATCGCGCAAGCTTTACGCCGCGCCACCCGGCCACCCTGAGATTCGGGTGCCCTATCGGGAAATCGCCCTCGACCCATCCGCCGGCGAGGCGCCATTGCGCATCTATGATCAGTCCGGCCCCTATGCCTGTGAATCTTTCACGCCTGATCTTTCCGCCGGCCTGCCGGCGGCGCGGCCATGGCTCGCTACCCGCGCCGGGCTCGAAACCTATGATGGACGGCCGGTCCGCCCCGAGGACAATGGCTTCGCCGAGGGCGACCGCCTGGTTCCGCCTTGTCCGGCGCGGCGGACGCTCTATCAGGGCGCGGGCGATGCGCCCGTCACGCAACTTGAATTCGCGCGCGCCGGCGTGGTCACCGAGGAAATGATCTATGTCGCGCATCGCGAGAATCTTTGCCGCGAACGCGCTTTTGACGCGGCGCGGGAACGGATCGCGGATGGCGAGAGTTTTGGCGCGGCGTTGCCGGAATTCGTGACGCCTGAATTTGTGCGTTCCGAAATCGCGCGCGGCCGCGCGATTATTCCCGCCAACATCAACCATCCCGAGCTTGAGCCGGTCATCATCGGCCGGAATTTTCTGGTCAAGGTCAACGCCAACATCGGCAACTCGGCCGTAACTTCATCGGTGGCCGAGGAAGTCGAAAAAATGGTGTGGGCGTCGCGTTGGGGCGCCGACACGGTGATGGATCTGTCAACCGGCCGCAATATCCACAACATCCGCGACTGGATCATCCGCAACGCGCCCGTTCCGATCGGCACGGTGCCGATCTACCAGGCGCTCGAAAAGGTTGGCGGCGACGCGCTCAAACTCGATTGGGCGGTGTTCAAGGATACGCTGATCGAGCAGGCGGAGCAGGGCGTCGATTATTTCACCATCCATGCCGGCGTGCGTCTCGCCTATGTGCCGCTGACCGCCAATCGCGTGACCGGGATTGTCTCGCGTGGCGGCTCGATCATGGCCCGTTGGTGTCTGTCAAAGCACCGGGAAAGCTTCCTCTACGAGCATTTCGACGAAATCTGCGACATCATGCGCCGTTACGACGTGTCCTTCTCGCTCGGCGATGGTCTGCGTCCGGGATCAAATGCGGATGCGAATGACGCAGCCCAGTTCGCGGAGCTGGAGACGCTCGGGGAACTCACCCGCATCGCCTGGGACAAGGGTTGCCAGGTGATGATTGAAGGTCCAGGCCATGTGCCGATGCACAAGATCAAGGCGAATATGGACAAGCAGCTCGCTGCCTGCGGCGAGGCTCCGTTCTACACGCTTGGCCCGCTGGTGACGGATATCGCGCCGGGCTATGACCACATCACATCCGGCATTGGCGCCGCGATGATCGGCTGGTTCGGCACAGCGATGCTTTGCTACGTGACGCCGAAAGAGCATCTTGGTTTGCCGGATCGCGACGATGTGAAAACCGGCGTTATCACCTACCGGATCGCGGCGCATGCGGCCGATCTCGCCAAGGGCCATCCCGGCGCCCGCGAACGCGACGACGCCATGAGCCGCGCGCGTTTCGATTTCCGCTGGACGGATCAGTTCGAAATCGGGCTGGATCCGGATACGGCGCGCGAATATCACGACGAAACCATGCCGAAAGAAGCGCATAAGGTCGCGCATTTCTGTTCGATGTGCGGGCCAAAATTCTGTTCGATGCAGATTACCCGCGACCTGCGCGAGGAAGCCGCCGTGATTGCGGAACGCGAGAAAGGAATGGCCGCGAAAAGCGCCGAATTTATCGAAAAGGGCGCGGAGATTTATGTTCCGGAAACGGCAGTCGCGGCCCCGTCCGCCGGGTGACGAAATCTGTCGCTCTTTGGCGAAATTCCGGGTTTGGCGTTTGGCGCGCTGTGGCACTTTACGAAAAGCGGAGTCCGATGCCGTCGCCCGGCGGCGTAATCGGGCGCGGCGAAACCGCCCATTATTCGCCTTGTGGGTTTTCGCCGTTTCCGGCGGGTCGGTTCCTGTGTCCGACGCCGCCTGTCTTTGGGATGTTCGTCCGGGTCGCTTCCGGACACCTCCCGAACGCCCAGAGCGTGGCGCCCGGCCCGAGGGGCCGGGCGTTGCGCCTGTGCTTTTTTCCCTGCTTATAAAATAGTTGGTCGTCGCCAGGAACTGGCGCGGGAGATCCATCATGAGCGAGAGCAAAAGGCCGGCCGTTATTGGCGTCGTCACGATTTCCGACAGGGCCAGCGCGGGAATCTACGAGGATAAGGGCGGGCCGGCGATCGAGGCCTATTTTTCCCGCGTGCTGACAACACCGTTTCGTGTGGAAAAGCGAGTAATTCCCGATGGCTTCGAGAGCGTGCGCGACACGCTGATCGAACTTGCGGATACAGTGGGCTGTGATCTTGTGGTCACCACAGGCGGCACCGGACCCGCGCCGCGCGATCTGACGCCCGAGGCGACGCTGGCCGCCTGTCCGCGCGAATTGCCGGGCTTCGGCGAATTGATGCGTCAGATCTCCCTCGCGCAGACGCCGACAGCCATCCTTTCGCGCCAGGTCGCCGCGCACCGGAACAAATGTCTCGTGATCAATCTGCCCGGCAAACCGGCGGCGATCGAACTTTGCCTCAACGCCGTGATGCCAGCGACGCCCTATTGTCTCGACCTGATCGGCGCGGCATGGCTCGACACCGATCCGGCGCAGGTGAAGACCATCCGCCCTGGCGCAAAATAACCGCCCGAACGGGTGGCTTGTGAATCGGCGCGCGAGACAATGGCGTGCTTCTCAACCCGCCCCGCTGACTGTATAGGAAAGCCTCGCACGCGCCGACGCGCCGACTAAGGCCTGTCTGACGCATCCGGGACATCTGGGACGGGGACGTTGCTGTAATGACCGATATGCGTCTTGTCCTCCTGGGGGCGGCCGGCCGCATGGGCCGAATGCTGACGCAGGTCATTCCTGATACGCTTGGCGTGCGTCTCGTCGCCGCCCTTGTACCCGAGGGTTCCTCGTTTCTGGGCGCAGACAGCGGCGCCGCCTTCGGGCAGGGTCCGAATGGCGTTCCGGTCGGCTGTGACTTCGACGCCGCTCTCCGGTACGCCGACGCCGTGATCGATTTTTCGCGTCCGGAGGCGACTGTCGCCATGGCGCGGGCGGCGGCGGCGGCCCAGGTCGCCCATGTCATTGGCACAACGGGCATGACCCCCGACGATCTGGCTGAAATCGAAGCGGCCGGGCGGACGACGGCGGTCGTGCGTTCCGGCAATATGAGCCTCGGCGTCAATCTTCTCGCCGTCCTCGCGGAAAAGGCGGCGAAGGCCCTCGGTCCGGCGTGGGATATTGAAATCGTCGAGATGCATCATCGCCTCAAGGTCGACGCGCCATCCGGCACGGCGCTGCTGCTGGGCGAAGCGGCGGCGCGCGGGCGTGGGATCGATCTGGCGACGCACAGCGCGCGCGGCCGCGATGGCGTCACCGGACCGCGCGGCGTGGGCGAAATTGGTTTCGCCAGCATGCGCGGCGGCACGGTGATCGGCGATCATTCCGTTATTTTCGCTGGCGCCGGAGAACGGATCGAATTGTCCCATCGGGCGGAGGATCGCGGGATCTTCGCCCGCGGCGCGCTCGCTGCGGCCCTGTGGACCCGGGGCAGGGCGCCCGGCCTCTACTCAATGGCCGACGTGCTCGGTCTTTCAGGCGAATGACGGCCGGGAGAAGCGCATGAGTCTCACTCGCACGCTTGTGCTCGTTCGCCACGGGCAGAGCGAATGGAACGCCCGGAATCTGTTCACCGGCTGGAAAAATCCGGACTTGACGCCGCTCGGCGTTGATGAAGCGCGACGCGCGGGCCGTGAGCTGAAAAAACACGATCTCCTGTTCAGTGTCGGCTTCACCTCGGCGCTCATTCGCGCGCAGCACACGCTATCCCTGATTTTCGAGGAACTCGGTCAGTCGAATGTGCCCACCTTCCGGGATCGTGCGCTCAACGAGCGTCACTATGGGGACCTGTCCGGCCTCAACAAGGACGAGGCGCGCGACAGATGGGGCGAGGAACAGGTGCGTCTGTGGCGACGCTCCTATGACGTGCCGCCGCCCGGCGGCGAGAGCCTGAAGGATACGGTGGCCCGCGTTCTGCCCTTCTATTGCCAGCGCATTTTGCCGCCTGTGATGCGCGGCGAGCGCGTGCTGGTCGCCGCGCATGGCAATTCATTGCGCGCGCTGGCCATGGTGCTCGACCAGCTCACGCCGGAGAGCGTTCCGACGCTGGAGCTGGCGACCGGGGTCCCGATTATCTACAGACTTAACGCGGACTCGACGGTCGCCGCGAAGCTCGTGCTTGAGCCCTGACGTTCAAATGTTCAGGTCGCGATAGACGCCGACTTCTTTCTCACGCGCGATCCGCGCATCATCGCCCGCGCGAATGCCGCGCCAGACGTCAAAGACGGCCAGCAGAGTCGAGATCAAACCCACGATCTTTCCGAAAATCATCCCGAACGGGAAGATGAGCCGATCGAGCGGGACGATGAGTTGCGCCGCAAAGAAGATCAATGCCGCATTGATGAAATAGGCGGGGCGGAACAATGATTTTTCCCGCCACGCTTCACGGGCGTAGGGGCGGGAGCGTCCCTTCACCGCCTTGTTGTATTTGGGATTGACCGCAAGGCCGAAAAAGCGCCGTTTCGGCGGCAGCGCATCCGGACCGGCGATCAGATCGTCGAACGTCCATTCGATCGTCAGATGGGCGATGAGCGCCAGCAGGACATTGCCAGCGACGAGGGCAAGCTTGAGCCAGATCAGCGACACGCCGATCTGCGCCCCGATATCGACGAGAAACAGCTGCGCGATCGCGTTCAGAGCGAAGGCGGATCGATGAAAGGCGGCGCGGTTCATCGCCTGAACCTTCTCGTCTATGAAGACGGGTCCAGCTTTCGTGGCGGCGAGCCGGAAGAGCGCCTGCTGTTGTTCGGGCTTGAGTTTGAAACGCCGGTCGAGCTCCGAAATCGTTTCTTCCGGCTTGCCGCGGCGTATTCTGAAAGTCGCCCGGGCGAAAACCGCAGAGAGATCGCCGAAGAAGCCCCGCGCCGACGCGTAACGGGAAAGGAGGGATCCCAGCAGATTGTCTGTTTCCGCCATGCCAGAATAACCGTCGCCTGTTGACCCGACGCGGGCCATTCCGACGTCCCGGGTTGACCCTATCCGAATCGACAACATCATAAAAGCCGAAGCGCCGCCGCAAAACGAGGCGCTGCGGCCGGGCCAGAAAATCTTCCGGCGGCGGGATCGAAACCCAGAAAGTCCATGATCGAAGTTCACCCGGGCGTCATCCATTATCCCGCCTGTCTCGACGCGGCGGCGCGGCGCGCACTGGCGAATGACGTCGCGAGGGTGATAGAAGCCGCGCCGCTATTTGTTTCGCGCATGCCGCGAACGGGCGTTCCGATGTCGGTCCGCATGACGAATTGCGGCGCGCTCGGTTGGATGAGCGACCGGGAAAAAGGTTATCGCTACGAGCCGCGCCACCCGGAAACCGGTCAACGATGGCCGCCGATTCCCGATCGGCTCCTCGAGCTCTGGCATGCGCTCACGCGGCTTGACGCGCCGCCGGAAGCCTGCCTTGTCAATGTCTACGATGCGGACGCACGGATGGGGCTGCATCAGGACCGGGACGAGATTGACCTCGCCGCGCCGATCCTCTCGCTTTCGCTCGGCGCCGACTGTCGTTTCCGATTTGGCGGGCTCCGGCGCAATGAGCCCACCCGCGCCATTGTTCTCTCGGACGGCGACGCGCTGGTTATGGGGGGACCGGCGCGGCTTTGCTTTCATGGCGTCGACCGAATTCTGCCCACTGTTTCCGAAGGCCTGCCCGCGCCTCTCGACGGATACGGGGTGCGCGTCAATCTGACCTTGCGTCGGGTGGGCAGACTGAATTCGGACGGTTCAGGGACCGTTCAACCATGATCGCGCATAAGGGCGGGATATGATGGCCGCGCGCCGTTCGGCATATTGTCTCCTTGCGCGCCATCGTTTAGTTTGCGGGCCGATAAGAATGCGCCGGAGCTGATCTGGCAGTGTGACCGAAAGGCGCGCGGAAAGCGAGCGCCGAAGATGAGGAGAGGACCGAGGATGAAGCCGATTTCCCTGCTGACGATCGCCGCGACCGTCGCTTTCGCCGTTTCAACGGGCAGCGCCCTTGCCGGCGACGCCGCTGCCGGCGAGAAAGTTTTCGCGAAGTGCAAGGCCTGCCATCAGGTCGGCGAAACGGCGAAGAACGCCGTCGCGCCGCAGCTGAACGGCATCAATGGCCGCAAGGCCGGCTCCGCGGATGGCTACAATTATTCCGAGGCCATGAAGGGGTCGGGCATCACCTGGGACGAGGCCAGCTTCAAGGAGTTCATCAAGAACCCGAAGGCCAAGGTCGTCGGCACCAAGATGATCTACCAGGGTCTCGCCTCCGAGAAGGATGCGGACGACGTGTGGGCCTATCTCTCTTCTTTCTCGGCCGACGGCAAGAAGAACTGATCTTCCTTCGTCGCGCAGCGTTACGGGGGCGGCCAATCTGGCCGCCCTTTTCATTTGGACGAAGAGAACAGGCGACCGCCCCGACGGCGTCACATGTTTGCGCGGAGAAACGGCGCGTCCTTATGCCGGGCGTCGCCATCGGCAGGCCGAAGGTCAGCGGCACGCCGCATCATTTGTCGCCATGTCGGACACATGTCTCCCGCGCCGATCCGTCCCCGACGACGCTGATGTCTATCGTGACCGGCGCAATACCAGTGGGGCTTACGCTGAAGGGATCGGGCGCGGCGGGCGTCTTGATCGCGTGACGACCCGGCGGATGGTGCTGCTGTTTGAGTGGAGCGTGAAACTGAAGAACCGGTTTATTTTCATGAAATACCCGTGATCTTTATTGGTTTCCATCGCGAATTACGCCTCGCGTCCGACGCGCGCAGGTCGGCGTCGAATGGCTGCGATCAGACCGTTCGTCGTTAAATATCGACAGGGATAAAAATCAGGAT
>CAZJAY010000006.1:0-17456 GCA_964543915.1 uncultured Methylocystis sp.
AGGTCGAAAAGAACATCCTGTTCATTATTCTGTCGCTGATTGTCATTGTCGCCGCCTTCAATATTGTTTCGGGCCTGACCATGCTGGTGAAGGACAAGACCCAGGATATTGCGATTCTGCGCACAATCGGCGCGACGCGCGGCGCTGTGCTGCGCATTTTCATGATCATTGGCGCGTCGATCGGCGTAACCGGCGCGCTGGCCGGCTTCGGTCTCGGCCTGTTGCTGGCCAAAAATCTGGATGCGATCCGGCTTTTGTTGAACAAGGCGTTCGACGCCAATCTGTTTCCGGCGGAATTCTATTTTCTTTCCCGCTTGCCTGCGATCGTCGATCCCCGCGAGGTTGGCGTCATCGTGGGCATGACCTTGCTTATCGCCATTCTCGCCTCGATCTATCCGGCCTGGAAGGCCGCCGCGCTCGATCCGATCGAGGCGTTGCGTCATGAGTAACGGTATGAGCGACGCCAGTGATGAAACAGTTCTCGAACTGCGCCATGTCGCGCGCCATTATCGCGAAGGCGCGGCGCGTCTCGATATTCTTGTTGATGTGAATCTTACGATCCGCGAAGGCGAGACCGTTGCGCTTCTTGCGCCGTCGGGATCCGGCAAATCGACGCTGCTGCATATCGCCGGCCTGCTCGAGCGGGCGGACGCCGGCGAGACGCTGATCCGCTCGGCGCCAACTTCCACCATGAGCGATGCGCAGCGCACAACGCTGCGGCGCGCCTCGATCGGATTCATCTACCAGTTTCACCATCTGCTGCCGGAGTTCACTGCGCTCGAAAACATCGCGCTGCCGCAGATGGTCAATGGCCTCGGTTCAACCGAGGCGCGCGCCCGCGCGGCGCAATTGCTCGACTATCTCAAACTCGGCGCCCGCGCCGGACACCGGCCATTTGAACTCTCGGGTGGCGAGCAACAGCGCGTCGCGATAGCGCGCGCAGTCGCCAATGCGCCGGATCTCCTGCTGGCCGATGAGCCGACCGGCAATCTCGATCCGCGCACGGCGGATCATGCGTTCGAGACTTTGCTGGCGCTGGCCCGCAACACGGGCCTCGCTGCGTTGATCGCCACCCATAATCTCGAACTGGCGGAAAAAATGGATCGTCGCGTGACCCTGCGCGACGGTCGCATCGAGGCGCTGCCGTAGCGCGGCGCAATGGATCGGCGCGTTTCCGAAAAACAATAAAGCGCCAACGGCTGCGTGTCAGGCAGCCATAAAGTCAGGCCCCTGCAATCACAGCAAAGGGTCCGTCCTTTCAGGCGAGATTGACGCCGATCCGCTGCGCGCGAATTTTTCGCGGTCAATTAAAAAACCCCCGTCAAGGATGACGAGGGTTCTTTTGCTGTCCGTATCCCGGCAAGTCGCCGGGGCCTGTATTTTCCGAACTATTCGTCGGCGCGATCAGGCTTTCTTTTTGCCATCGATAAACTGCTTCTTGTACCAGAGACCGAAGCCGACAAGCCCGAGCGTGGCGAAAAACACCGCGATAGTGATATCCTTTGTCTGTGTCAGACCGACCGCAAAGGGAAACACGGCGCGATACTCCTTGGAGCCGTCGTCGCTTTTCGCCGTCACAACGCCGATGAACTTCCCTTGATTCGGGAAATTATGTTCGAAGGTCAGCGTGCCGGTCCGGTATTTCTTCGGCGGGGAATAATGTTCCGTGTTCGCCTCGGCGTTCTCGCCCGGGTCCTTCTGACCGACATCGCGTACGACCCGCATCTCGATATTCATATCGCGCAACTCGTCCTGCTGGGCGTCGAGCGTGATGATCGTCGGTCCGGCGTCCGGGATGTCGTCGCAGAACTGTTCGCGGGATTTCAGCGGCTGATAGCCGGTGAAGGTCATCGTGTCCGGGCCGATTGTCATCAGGCATTGGCCCTGGTTGGAGCCGACGTCGCCATGCGCATGCGCCTGCGCCACCCAACCGAGCGTCGCAAACGTCATGGCGACGAGAAACCGCGTTTTCATCTCTTGTGTCTCCCTTTGTGCTTTGTGCGTAATTCTGCCGCCTTCGTGGGTTGGGCGGCGTTCGTGGACGCTCCGTTATCCAGCATGCCGGCGACGACGCTGATTACGGAGCCGCGTTCGGCGGGACGACTTCTCGCCGAGACGCCAATCGAAAACTGTCGTTATCATATATCCAGGCTCAGCCGACTGTCCCGCGACCTTCGGCCACACGTCCAGTCGGTTTGAATATAGGCTGCGGGCCGCCGAAAACAAACGGTCGCTCTCTGGCCGCGCGGCGCGTGGGCGTGGTCTCCTCAACTCGCCTCAAACCAGGTCGCGAGACCGGCGGCCTCATGCTCCAGAATGTCGTCATGGATCGCCCATTTGCCGGACGCATCCGGAATAAAGGCGACATGTTTCGTCTTGCCGGGCGGCACGATCACCGCGTTGCGCCAGTAGGGCTCCCAGCCATCGTCGAGATCATGCAGCAGCCGCATCGCCTGACCGTGCACATGCATGACGATCGGGACGGCGGCGCGATTGACGAAACCAAGGGTGACCGGCGCGCCCACGCGGGTCCGAAACAGGGGAGGGCCTGCATAGCCGCCGGCGGCGCCGTTGATCGTCCAGAGAGGCTTTCCCTGCGATTTGCCGGGCGCGATGACAAGGTCGACTTTCCGGCTCTCGGCGAGCCTGATTTCGGGCGGCAGGGCGGGGTTGCGCGGCGGCGCGACGACCGGACCGCGTCGCCGGACCGGTCCGCCGCCGTCCGCCACGGCGATCAAAAGATCACGATCGTCACCGTTGGGGCCGCGCAGGATAGCCCGCGCCTGCGCGCCGGCGGTTTCCGGCATGTCGAAGACGAGTTCGAAGCGCGCGCCGGGCGCGACCGGAATGGTTCGCCGCACCGGCTCGAAAGGATCGCAGGGTTGGCCGTCGATCGCGACAACATAGGGTTTAACGCCCTCGAAGCCGATCGCCATGATCCGCGCATTGGCGAGATTCGCGAGGCGAAGGCGCACGCGCGCCCCCGGGTCATAGGTGCGGCGCGCGGGAGACGGCGCGCCGTCGACGCCCAGTAAAGGTCCGATTCGTCCGACGCCTGCCGACGCCGCCGGATCGGGAAACGGGCCCGCGACCCCGCCATCGGCGTCGAGACGCCAGTCGTCGAGAACCAACGCAAGATCGGCGTCCACATCGAGCGGAGTAGATTCGTCGACGATCATCAACCCCTTGAGACCGCGCGCGATCAATTCCGGGGTCAGGCCGAAAACGCTGGGGCGATAGCAGAACAGACCTGGCTCCGGCAGCGGGCGTCGGTAATCGAAAGCCGCGCCGGGCTGGACCGCCTGCTGGGTGAGCGGCGCGACGCCATCCATGGCGTTGTCGCCGCGCAAGCCGTGCCAATGGATTGAGGCGGGCAAATCAAGCCGGTTCAGGAAGCGGACGGCCAGTCGATCGCCCTGCCGTCGTCGCAGGAGCGGTCCAGGCGTCAAGCCTTCAAAACCAAGGATCGGCGTTTCCACGCCGGGCGCAATACGCGCCCGGCCTGCGCGCGCCTCAATTTGCGTCACCCCTTCTGGATCGCTCCATGCGTCCATTGGCAGGGCCGATACCGTAGCGGCGACGCCGGCGAGCAGGGCGCGGCGGGTGATCGGTTCGGTCATGGTCGACAACGATCCTTCTGGGGAGCGGGCGGTTTTCCATCCACCTATGGCCCGGAGGCCCCTCGCGGAGCAACCGCCGCCCGGCTGACGGGACGGCGCAAAACCCCGCGCGCCGCGCAATTTTTTCCGGGCATCCCGTCACGACCATGTTATAGAGCGGCGCCCGCGCGAGCGGGTCGTGAGTTTCGCGTCGGGTCCGGCAGGGCCCGCCGGCCGCGGGCGTGGCGGAACTGGTAGACGCGCCGGATTTAGGTTCCGGTGACGAAAGTCGTGGGGGTTCGACTCCCTCCGCCCGCACCATTGCCGCGTTTTTTGCGGAAATTTCAGGGATCGGCGGCCGGCAAGCCGACGGCACGAGATTGTAGAAGGCGATAGACATGCAAGTGACGCAGACCTCATCCCAGGGGCTGAAGCAGGAATTCAAAGTGGTGCTGCCGGCGGGCGATCTCGCCGCGAAGCTCGCCGCGCAGCTCGCCGAGGTTCAGGCGCGCGCCCAGATCAAGGGGTTTCGTCCGGGCAAGGCGCCGATCGGGCATCTGAGGAAGATTTACGGCAAGAGCATCATGGGCGACGTGCTTCAGGAAGCCGTCAACGAAGCGAATCGCAAGATTATCGCCGACAATGAGTTGCGCATCGCCGTCGAGCCGAAAATCGACTTTCCGGGCGGACAGGAGGAGGTCGAGCGTGCGCTCGCCGCCGAGGGCGATTTCGCCTTCACGGTCGCCTTTGAGCTTTTGCCGACGATTACGGTCGGCGCTTTCGACGACATTTCGGTCGAGCGGCCGGTGGCGTCGGTCGAACAGGCCGACATCGATCGGGCGCTGACCTCGCTCGCTGAACGGCTGCAGGAATTCGAGCCGCGCGCCGCCGGCGAGAAGGCCGTGAAGGGCGACAAGCTGACGATCGACTTCACCGGAAAGCTTGACGGGGTTCCCTTCGAAGGCGGCACGGGCGGCGATGTTGACATTGTGTTGGGGTCGGGAACCTTCATTCCCGGCTTCGAGGAGCAGCTTGAGGGCGCCGAAAGCGATGCCCGGCGCGTGGTCAATGTTCAGTTCCCGGAAGATTATTCAGCGACGCATCTTGCTGGGAAACACGCTGAATTCGACGTCGTCGTGAAAGCGGTCGCCGCGCCGAAGCCGATGGAGATCGGCGAGGAAATCGCCCGGAAATATGGTTTCGATTCGCTTGAGGCGATGCAGACCGCCGTTCGCGGCAATCTCGAAGCCGATTTCCAGAAAGCGTCTCGCGACCGGATGAAGCGCGCCCTGCTCGACGCGCTCGATGCGCGCTACGATTTCGACTTGCCGGAAACGCTCGTCGAGCAGGAGTTCGGCAATATCTGGTCGCAGCATGAGCAGGAAAGCCGCCGTACGGGTCAGCCGCTGACGGAGGGCGACAAGTCCGAGGAAGAGACACGCGCGGAGTTCCGTCGCATCGCGGAACGGCGCGTGCGTCTGGGTCTGCTGCTCGCCGAGATCGGCCAGCGCGCCGGCGTGCGTGTCGAGGAGAAAGACCTGACCGACGCGCTTGTCGAGCGCGCCCGGATGTTTCCGGGTCAGGAAAAGCAGATCTGGGACTATTACAGCAAGAATGAGCAGGCGATGGCCCAGCTGCGCGCGCCGATCTACGAGGAGCGCGTCGTCGACCATATCGTCGGGCAGATCAAGGTCATCGACAAGCCCGTGACGCGCGAGGAGCTTTTCGCGGAAGACGAGGACTGACCTCCGGCGCGCGCGGATTGCGTCCGCGCGCGCGCCGACATATGACGCACCCATGACGCGCGGGCCTGCGGGCCCGTCGCCGTCCAGACCAGCACTGCCGGGAAAGGCGACCAGATGCGCGATCCGATCGAGGTCTACAGCCAGTATCTCATTCCGCAGGTGATCGAAAACACATCCCGCGGCGAACGCGGTTTCGACATCTACTCCCGTCTGCTGCGGGAGCGCATCATCTTCGTGACCGGCCCGATCGAGGATCATATGGCCTCGGTCATCATTGCGCAGCTGCTGTTCCTTGAGTCAGAAAATCCGAAGAAGGAAATTTCGCTTTATATCAATTCGCCAGGCGGCGTCGTGACATCCGGCCTCGCGATCTACGATACGATGCAATTCATCAAGCCGAAGGTATCGACGCTCTGCGTCGGTCAGGCGGCCTCAATGGGTTCGCTCTTGCTCGCGGCGGGCGCCGCGGGTCTGCGTTACGCCTTGCCGAACGCCCGCGTCATGCTTCATCAGCCTTCGGGCGGTTTCCAGGGTCAGGCGTCGGACATCCAGCGTCACGCCGAGGATATTCTCAAGATCAAACGCCGGCTGAATGAGATCTATGTGCGTCATACGGGCAAGGACTACGATACGATCGAGCGGACGCTCGACCGCGATCATTTCATGACCGCCGAAGAGTCGCGGGATTTCGGCATCGTCGACAGCGTGCAGGAGAAGCGCCCGGACGACGAAGCGGGATCGAAAAGCTGATTAGGGGCGTGATCTCAGGCGCGCATCCGCGCGGGCGGAGCGACAGAGCCGTCACTTCCGGGGACAGGGGCAATCGGGGCGCTAATGTTTCGTAAAATTCTTATAGCCAATCGCGGCGAAATCGCCAGCCGAATCATCAAGACCGCCAAACGCATGGGCATCGCGACCGTCGCCGTCTATTCAGACGCTGATGCCGATGCGCTGCATGTCGAAATGGCCGACGAGGCCATTCATCTCGGTCCGCCGCCCGCCGCCCAGTCCTATCTGCTGATCGACCGGATCATCGCGGCGTGCAAGGAAACCGGCGCAGAGGCTGTTCATCCGGGCTACGGCTTCCTGTCCGAACGCGCCGCTTTCGCGCAGGCGCTCGCCGCCGCCAATATCGTCTTCATCGGACCGAACCCGCGCGCGATTGAAGCGATGGGCGACAAGATCGAGTCGAAGAAATTCGCATCGGCCGCCAACGTCAATGTCGTGCCTGGTTATCTCGGCGTGATCGAGTCGCCGGAAGCGGCGGTCGGGATCGCCCGGGATATTGGCTATCCGGTCATGCTCAAGGCGTCTGCCGGCGGCGGCGGCAAGGGCATGCGCGTCGCATTCAGCGACGCCGAGGTGATCGAGGGTTTTTCGCGCGCTCGCTCCGAAGCGGCGTCTTCCTTTGGCGACGATCGCGTTTTCGTCGAGAAATTCATCGTCAATCCGCGCCATATCGAAATTCAGGTGCTGGGCGACAAACACGGCAACATCATTCATCTCAACGAGCGCGAATGCTCGATCCAGCGCCGCAACCAGAAGGTGATCGAAGAGGCGCCGTCGCCGCTCCTCGACGAGAAAACCCGCGCCGAAATGGGCGCGCAGGCGGTCGCGCTCGCGCGCGCCGTCGATTACGACTCAGCGGGCACGGTCGAATTCGTCGCCGGCCAGGACAAGAGCTTCTATTTCCTCGAAATGAATACGCGTCTCCAGGTCGAGCATCCGGTGACGGAGCTGATCACGGGCATTGATCTGGTCGAGCAAATGATCCGCGTCGCCGCCGGCGAACCGCTTCAACTGACTCAGGAAAACGTCAGGATCCGGGGCTGGGCGGTCGAGAGCCGCATTTACGCCGAAGACCCGACCCGTAATTTCCTCCCGTCGATCGGCCGCCTTGTGCGCTATCGCCCGCCGGAAGAAAAACGCGAAAATGGCGTCACCGTGCGCAATGACACGGGCGTCACCGAGGGACGCGAAATCTCGATCTATTACGATCCAATGATCGCCAAGCTTGTGACCCATGGGCCGGATCGTCTCATCGCGATCCAGGCGCAGGCCGATGCGCTCGATCGTTTCGCCATCGACGGCATTCGCCACAATATCCCGTTCCTCTCCTCGCTCATGCAGAGTGCGCGTTGGCGTTCGGGTAATCTGTCGACCGGCTTCATCGCGGAGGAATATCCGGACGGATTCTCTGCGCCGGAGCCCGAGGGCGAAGTCGCGCAGACGTTCGCCACAGTCGCGACATTGATTGATTACATCGGCAATGCGCGAAAACGTCAGATCAGCGGTCAGCTGCGTAATGGCCAGCCAGTCGAATTTGCGCGCGAACGTGTCTGCCTGCTTGGCGAGCAGCGTTTCGACGTAGAGATTGAGGCGCAGGGCGAAGCGCTGATTGTCCGCTTCGCAGAGGGCGACCGACGCGCGCATCGCGTCTCCTCGCACTGGCGTCCCGGCGAAACAGTGCTGAAGGCGGATGTCGACGGCGTAACCGTCTATATGCAGGCGCGCCCGATTCTGAACGGCTATGAACTGTCGCATCAGGGCGTCAGCGTCGCGGCGCGCGTCTTCACGCAGCGCGAGGCCGAACTTGCGGCGTTCATGCCCAAAAAGAAAGATGCGGGCGTATCGAAATATCTGCTGTGTCCGATGCCCGGCCTCGTCTAGACCATCGACGTAGTCGATGGTCAGGAAGTCACTGCGGGCGCGGAGCTTTGCTTGGTCGAGGCCATGAAATTGGAAAACGTTCTGCGCGCCGCACGCTACGCGACTGTGAAGAAGATCGTCGCGAAAGCGGGCGATAGTCTCGCGGTCGACGCCGTGATCATGGAATTCGCCTGAACGACTGGCGTTTCTCGCACCCAAAAAAGCGCGGCTTTCCGTCTGGAAACGCCGCGCTTTTTTATTCGATCTCCCGCCGTGGATCGTCATCGGGCAGGTGATGACGCGGCAGATAACGAAGATTGGCGACGAGCGTCGGCAGGATCGCGGTCGCGACTATTGCGGCGACCAGGGTCGAGTATTGCGCTTCATCAATAATGTTGTGGGACAGGCCGAAAAGGGCCGAAATGGTTCCGAATGTCAGTCCCGACGCCATCAGCAAAGTCGTATACATGGCGTCGCGATGCGGCGCGCCGAACAGTCGCGCGACCGGATAGACGGCGGCGATTTTGGTTGCGATCTCATCGACAAGAAGCGCCAATACGCCGAATGGCGCGAGGATCACGGTGGGCAGCGAAATAAAATAGCCCGCGCGGATAAAGTAGAAGGGCGTGAGCAGGCCGATGGCGATGGCGCGTAGTCGCCGAATGAGCGCATGGTCGCGTCCAACGGAGCCGGCAAGCGCCATGCCGATCAGATAGGCGGGCAGGACGGCTTCGCTTCCCGCCCATGTGGCGCAGGCCCCCATGGCGAGCAGCACGAAGAGCAGAAACTTCGTCTCGAATTCTGACGGCCGCTCACCAAAGCGCGTAAAGGCTTGCGGCACGATACGCGGCAGACCCACGAAAACAGCGCCGAGACCGCCAACAAAAAGCAGGGTCTTCCATGTGAAAGGCGAAAACACGAGACCGAGGGTGACGACCGTGCCGAGATCGGTGATGAAGCAGGCCGCGAGGATTGTCTTGCCGAAGGCGGTGCGGTTGAAGCCATATTCCATCATAACCGTGTAAACGACCGCGACCGAGGTCGCGGCGAGCGCGATGCCCGCAAGTAGCGCCGGCATAACGGCCCAGCCGAGCAGATAATGAGCGGCCGCCCAGCACCCCAGCGCGGGAAAAAGGAAGCTCGCGAGGCCGATGGCGGCGGCTTCCCGCCATTTCAGGCGAAAGACGTCGGGATCGAGTTCCGCGCCCGCAAGGAAGGTCAGCAGAATAGCGCCGACGCCAGCGAGCGTCTTCACCCAGGGCTCCTGCACGCCAAAGACTTCGGCGCCGATTGTCCACGCGAAAATCGTTCGCGCCAGCATGCCGACGAGGATTTCGGCGAGCGCGGTCGAGAGGCGGAAACGGTTGGCAAAAGCCGTGGCGACCAGCGCGAGGCCAAACACCAGCGCCGCCTGTGTCCAGATACCGGTCATCGGATTTGCGCTTTCCGTCGCGAGCGGGCCACCGGGAAGGATTGGAGCCGGATGCGCTTCTGCATAACGGTTTACGCCCTGTCGATCACCCGTGTCACATGACCCATTTTGCGACCAGGGCGCGTTTCATCCTTGCCGTAGAGATGCAGGCAGGCGCCCTCTTCGGCCAGCAGGCGCGGCCAGTCGTCGACCGCATCGCCGACAAGGTTGCGCATGACGACCGCGCGCCCATGTCGCTGCGTTGCGCCGAGCGGCCAGCCGGCGACTGCGCGCATATGCTGCTCGAATTGCGAGGTGAGGGCGCCGTCGAGCGTCCAATGGCCGGAATTATGGACGCGCGGCGCAATCTCGTTGACGATCAGCCTCTCGCCGTCAGAGCTGTCGACGACGAACATTTCGACGGCAAGGACGCCAACATAATCCGTTGCATCGGCGATCCGCTGCGCGACCTTTACCGCCGCCCGGGCGGTTTCCGCCGTGATCGCAGCCGGCGCCGTCGTCGTTGCAAGGATCTGGTTTTCGTGAACGTTTTCGCAAATGTCGTAGGCGCGAAACGCGCCATCGACGCCACGCGCCGCGACAACCGAGATTTCCTGCCTGAACGGCACGAAGCCTTCGAAAATGCAGGGCGCGCCGCCGAGGGCGGTAAAAAGCGCTTCCGGATCATCGCCAGACGCGACGCGGGTCTGCCCCTTGCCGTCGTAGCCGAAGCGACGGGTCTTCAGAAGCCCGGGCGCCCCGATCCGCGCGATGGCGGCGGCGAGTGCGGCCGCGTCGCTGACATCCGCGAATTCAGCAGTTGCAGCGCCAAGTTCGCGCACGAAACGCTTCTCGATCAGCCGGTCCTGGGTCAGCGCCAGGATTTTGGGATTTGGCCGCACCGGACAATGGGCCGCAAGAACCTCCGCCGTGCGCGCCGGGACATTCTCGAATTCGTAGGTCACGACGTCCACCGCGTCCGCAAAGGCGGCGAGCGCGGTTTCATCCTCGAAACCGGCGACCGTGCGCGCGGCGCAGACATCAAAAGCCGGGTCATTCCCCGCCGGGGAAAATACGTGCGACCGCAGGCCCAGCCTCGCTCCGGCCAGCGCCAGCATACGCGCGAGCTGGCCGCCGCCGAGAATGCCGATCGTCGCGCCCGGAGACAGCATCCTCAAGCCTCGTCGCGTGGCGTCATCGCGACGCTTTCGGTCTGTCGCGCGCGGAAGGAGTCGAGCCGGGCCGCCAGCGCCGGATCGTTGAGCGCCAGGATGGCGGCGGCGAGAAGCGCGGCGTTTATCGCGCCGGCCTTGCCGATGGCCAGCGTCCCCACCGGCACTCCGCCGGGCATCTGGACGATGGACAGGAGCGAGTCCATCCCTTTGAGAGCGGCGGATTCAATCGGAACGCCGAGAACAGGGAGAGCGGTCATCGACGCCGTCATACCGGGCAGATGGGCGGCGCCGCCGGCGCCCGCGATAATGACCCGGAAGCCGGCAGCCGCGGCGCCCGTCGCGAAGGCGACAAGCCGCTCCGGCGTGCGATGGGCGGAGACAATCCGCGCGTCATAGGGGATGGCCAGCGCCGCGAGCGTTTCGGCCGCATGCCGCATGGTCGCCCAATCGGACTGCGAGCCCATGATAATGGCGACAGGCGCCGCTGAGACGTTGGGATTGGCGTGCGCCACGAAGCTTCCGATCAGGCCGGATTACAGGAAGCCATGCGGGATAGACGAAGGTCCGAAACGATGCAAGCGCGCCGCGCCGTAAAAAAATTCATTCCAATTCGCTATAAGGAGAGCGAGGCGCGATCGCCGGGGCCAGCGAACGGGGCAAATGGATGGAAACGCATATGGACGAACAGATCCGGCAGGTCATCGCGATCCTTGCCCTCGCGATGGTGGTCGCGATCGAGGCGCGCCGTTTCCGGCTTCCCTACACGATCGGTCTTGTCTTCGTTGGCGCGGTCATTGCACTCGCGGGGCCGGATATTGGCCTGCACCTGACCCATGATCTGATCTTCGATCTGATCCTGCCGCCCCTGCTTTTTGAGGCGGCGCTATCTTTATCATGGCGCGAATTGCTGAGCGACTCGCTGCCGCTGGTCGCGCTTGCTGGCGTGGGCACAGTCGTTTCGGCCGCCGTCGTCGCGACGGGAACGGTTGCGCTTCTGCACTGGCCCCTGCCCTCGGCGCTCGTTTTCGGCGCTTTGATCGCCGCGACGGATCCAGTCGCCATCATCGCTATGTTCAAGGACAACAAAATCACCGGGCGCCTGCGGCTGCTTGTTGAAAGCGAGAGCCTGTTCAACGATGGCGCGGCGGCCGTGCTTTTCGTTATGGCTCTCGGCTGGGCGCAGGGCGGCGGCGCGGGCGCGGACGCGGCTCAAATCCTCGCCGATCTCGCCCGGATCGTGCTGGGCGGCGTCGCGATCGGCGCGCTTTGCGGCGGGGCCGCGATCCTTGCCTCCTTCCGGACCTCGGAGCATCTCATCGAGACTGCGCTCACGACGATCGCCGCTTTCGGCTCCTTTCTGATCGCCGAGCATTTTCATGTGTCGGGCGTCCTCGCTACCGTCGCCGCCGGACTGATCATGGGCAATCTCGGCGTTCTGCGTGAAGACGATCGCAGCTTCCTGAGCCGCAAGGGTCGTGAATTCGTCCACTCTTTCTGGGAATTCGCCGCCTTTGTCGCCAATTCGGTCGTGTTTCTGCTGATTGGCGTCGATGTCGCCTTCACGCCGTTTGATATGTACGGGTTCCCGCAAATCCTCGCCGTCATCGGAATCGTGCTCGCGGCGCGCGCCCTCACCGTCTATCCGATCAGCGCGCTTTTTCTCGCCGGACGACGGAAAGTGACCTTCGCCGAGCAGCATGTGCTGTGGTGGGGCGGGTTGCGGGGCGCGCTCGCTCTTGCGCTCGCCCTGTCGCTTCCAAACACCCTGCCTGAACGCGATACAATTCTGGTCGTGACCTTCGGCGTCGTCGCCTTCTCGATCGTGGTGCAGGGTCTGACCATGCCGTTTCTGCTCCGTGCGCTCGGTTTCATGCCGAAAGAAGGCGGCGCGGAACCAATGTGACCCGAAAGACACAGCGGATTTGTTTTCGCGGACTTAACTTTTCCGTAACGGGCCGCTCCCGTATAATCCTTTCAACAAAACTGCTGGAGTCCAGTTTGAGAAAGTTCGCCGCCCTCGCGCTTTTCGCCATGTTCGCTACGCCCGCGATGGGTGCGGATCTTGCCGCGCCTGACGACGATCCGGCGCCGGGTCAGGTTCCACGGCCGCGTTGGGAAGGGTTTTATCTCGGGTTCAACAGAGGCTTTGGCGGCGGCGTCCTCGATAATGGCGTCGGCTTCGTGTCGACGCCCACGACGCCGGGATTTGTCGCACTCAACACCAATCGCGCGAGTGGTTTCATCGCCGGCGGTCAGGCGGGTTACGGCTTCCAGTTCAAAAATGGTTTCGTTGTCGGTCTGGAAAGCGATTTCCAGTGGAGCGACATAAAATCCTCGTATCAGGGCGAACGTATCGCCAATGCGGCCGGACTTTTCGCCAATGTCGATGCGGTTACGGGAATTAACTGGTTCGGCACCGTGCGCGGCAGGGTCGGTTACTCGCTCGGCCGTCTTTTGCCTTACATCACCGGCGGTCTCGCCTATGCCTCAATCACCTCGCGAGGCGCGCCGCTGCTCGGCTCGAATGTGCTTGCGGTTGGATCAAACACCGGAACGACGACCGGCTGGGCGATGGGCGCCGGCGCGGAATTCTCGATTTCCAAAAATCTTTCGGCGCGTTCCGAATATCTGTTCATGTCGCTGCCTGGCGTCGGTGGTCCTGCTTCCGGCGTCGTATTGCCGACAGCGACTGCCGTTGCGGGCGTCTCGGGCTCCTATCCCTTCGGAACCCATATCATTCGCGGCGGTCTGAACTACCGGTTCACCGGTATGCCCGGGACGGAAGGGCTGGCGGAATATGAGCCTTTGCTCAAGGGCGATATTGTTCGATTCCTCGACGCCATGCCGGCGCGCGACTGGTCGGGTCTCTATGCCGGCGTCAATGCGGGCTATGGCGGCGATGTCTTCGCCCAACAGGGCGTGGCGTTCGCGCCGGCGTCAGGGTCGAACCCGGCCATCGGGCTTGCGACCTACGCCTCCGATCGGACAGGCGGTTTCGTCGGCGGCGCCCAGCTGGGGTATCATGATCAGTTCTACAAGCATTTCGTGCTCGGCATCGAAACGGATGCGCAATGGAGCGGCATTACCGGGCAGCATGAATCGATTGCCGTAGAACGGCCCTACTCAGTGGTGTCGCTCGACAATCGCGTTGGTCTGGACTGGTTTGGCACGACCCGTGTGCGCGCCGGCTTCGCGCGCGGCGATTCGCTCAGCTATGTGTCCGCCGGCGCCGCCTACGGACAGGTCAGCCTCAGCGGGGTCGATTATGCGGGCGGCGTGTTTAACTCCGGTCTCTCGACAGTTCGTGCGGGCTGGAGCATCGGAACCGGCACGGAATACGCCGTCACCCAGGATCTCGCCCTGCGCGCCGATTATCTCTATCTCAGCATGGGCGGCGTATCCGGCGCGACGACCGGCGTGCTCTTTGATCTCACGCCGGCGGTTGGCTCCTTCAGTTCGACCCGTGTGACGAACAGCGTTTTTCGCGTTGGTCTGAACTGGAAGATCGGGCCTCAGCTTTTCGCGCCGGTGGCCCCGGGTCGCTAGGGCCGACTACGGGACGGAGATAACAGCCATGAGCGGCGCGCCGGCGTTCGCCGTAGGGTCGACTTTTCTTGCAACCCCGAACGCTGACGCCGGCGCGCCTTTCTGCATTGCGGGCGCACCGCTTGATCTTGGGACCAGCAACCGTCCAGGCGCGCGGTTCGGTCCGGCGGCGATCCGCGCCGCGAGCCGCATGCTGATCGATGGCTGTCATCCGACGCTCGATGTTGCATGCAGTGAACTGGCGATCGCCGATATCGGCAATTTCGAGATTGCGTTGGGCGACATCGCGCGGAGTTTCGACCTCATCGAGCGACAGGCGTCCGACTGTGCGCATCTTGTCACACTGGGCGGCGATCATGGCGTCACCCTGCCGCTTCTGCGCGCGCTCGCCAAAAAACGCGGCCCCCTCGGGCTCGTGCATTTCGACGCCCATATCGACACATGGCCGGAAACATCCGGCCAGATCTATGGTCATGGCTCGGTATTCTACCACGCAATTCTTGAGGGGCTGGTCGATCCGCATCGGATGATCCAGATCGGCATTCGTTCGCCCGTTGAACGCGAAGTCGTCTCCTGGACGCGCGACAGGGGCGTGACGATGATCTCGGCCGAGGACGTTCATGCGCTGGGCGTGCATGCCGTCGCACGACGCATTGATGAAGTCGTTGGCGAGGGCGAGACCTATCTCAGCTTTGATATCGACGCACTTGATCCCGCATTTGCGCCCGGCACGGGCACGCCGGAAATCGCCGGCCTCGCGACATGGCAGGCGCAAGCGATCCTGCGCGCAATCGGCGGCGTCGATTTTGTCGGTATGGACATGATGGAAGTGGCGCCGGCATATGACGTTTCGGAGATTACGGCGCTCGCGGCTGCGACGCTCGTCTGGGAATATCTTTGCCGCGCGCAACGCCGCTTTGCATGACCCGGAGCCCGCGCCGCTCAGGCGATGATGTCGGGCGTCAGTCGATCCTCAAGCAAAACGATCCGGTCGCGCAGCGAAAGTTTGCGTTTTTTCAGCCGTCTGATCTGAAGTTCGTCCGCGACGCCGACGGCGTCGATGGCCGCTTCGAGATCGCAATGTTCAAGACGTAGACGCTCCAGCTCGAGCCGGATCGCGTATGTTTCCGGATCGTCCGGGGTTCCGTTCGTCGTCATGCCGCCGCTCAATCCCCCTGCGGAACCATTGTCTTTGCCTATAAAGGCCCCGACCTTTCCAATATCGCGCCGCGCGCCGCGCCGGAAGCCCCTGGACGGCGGCGGGATAGCTGCCGTAAATCATAGGCCATGGGCGTCGCGCATTACGGCGATATCGGCCAGTTTGTCCGCGAACCGGCTCCAGTCGTCCTTTTCCGCAATCGGGGCCCAGATTGACTCGACCTCATCGATCAGCATGGCGCAGGGCGTCGGGCGCCGGAAATAGGGATGATCGAGCCGCGCCGCCGGCGTTGGCGCATGTTCGGCGAGCGCTGCGCGCAGCGGCGCAAATTCCGGATGCGCATAAAAGGCGGATGCGGGACCGCCCATCGCCCGGTCAACGCTGGCGAGGCCGCCGCGCCAGTCGAATAGCGTCTGTTCAAATGGCGCGCGGCTTTTGATGAGGAAATTCACGAAGGCGGTTGCGAGCCGCGCATCCGCCTCGGAGCCGGCAGGCGCGAGCGCCAGTCGCCACAGCAGCTGTTCGCGAAAGGCCTGCCGGATCAGGAGCGGAAATTCGCCGATGACGCGCTCGGCGTCTGCGGCGTCGATCAGATGCAGAAGACATTCGGCCAGACGCGCAAGGTTCCAGGCGAGGGCTTCGGGCTGGCGACCAAAGGCGTAAAGGCCGGTTTCGTCAAAATAGGCGGCGGTGAAACCGGGATCGTAGACCGGCGCGAAACGCCATGGGCCGTAATCGAAGCTCTCGCCGGTGACATTGATATTGTCCGAATTGAGCACGCCATGAACAAAGCCGGCTGCCATATAGCCTGCGCCAAGCCGCGCGACGCGCGACGCGACCGCCTGCAGGAAACCCGGCGCGCGTTTGGACGGGGGAAGATCCGCGAGCGCCGGGTAGTAATGGCGGCAGACATGTTCGAGCAGACGTTCAATCGCCGCCCTGTCGTCATGATACGCCAGCCGCTGAAAGGTGCCGATACGGATATGCGAATGCGATAGCCGCACCAGCACGCTGGCGCGGGTTGGCGAGGGTTCATCGCCCCTGACGAGCGCTTCGCCTGTTTCAATCAGGCTGAAGCTTTTCGACGTGTCGACGCCGAGGGCTTCAAGCATTTCTGTTGCGAGAACCTCGCGCACCCCCCCCTTGAGGGTGAGTCTTCCATCGCCCCGGCGCGACCAGGGCGTCTGTCCGCTGCCTTTGGTTCCGAGGTCAAGAAGCCGACCATCCTGCGCGTCGCGCAGTTGCGCGAACAGGAAGCCGCGCCCATCGCCGAGATCGGGATTATAGACCCGGAATTGATGGCCGTGATAGCGCAGCGCAAGCGGCTGTCCGAGCGAGCCAGGGAGCGGCGCAAAGCGGCCGAAATGCGCGATCCATGCGTCGTCGTCCAGTTGCGCGAGCCCGACACGGGCGTCATGTCGCCGGTTTCTGAAACGCAGTTGATGGGATGGAAAACGCGCCGCCGCGACAGCATCGTAAAATTCGGCGCCAAGCGTCTCGTGGAGCGTCTCGGGTCGATAGGTTTCTGGAAACGCCATGGAGCGGGATGTCGCCGTTTTGGTCGCCGATGTCTGCAAAAGATAAGGCGGAGATCGCTCTCCGCCCATGATCTTTTCGTTTATCGCAAATGTCTCCGCGCGACGACACGCATCGCAGCTTTACGCAGCAAAGCGCTAGTGGTGCGTTTCGTTCGTCTTGAGTTTCAGCAACTCGTCCTTGATCTGTAGTTTTTTACGCTTCAGCTCAAGAATTCGGCGATCGTCCTGCCGGGGATGATGCTGCTCTCTGGCGATTTCTTTCTTGAGCGCCTCGTGGCGACGCTGGAGTTCGACGATATGACCCTGTAAGGACATGCGAAACCTCCTTTTTTGACCACTTTCCAAACGGAAAGGGGAAGATAGCATGCCATAACCCGCCGGCCTTGCAAGCGCCGCGCGTGGCGCCACGCGACATCCGAACGGCGTCGCGGTCGTCTCCTGCTACAAGCTGCTGAATTTAAATACCAAAGTCTTGCAGATACGGGGCCGGCGGTCTCGCTCTTGCGCCTTGTCGCGTTCGCCAGTATACCGATCCCGCTTCGACCCCAAGGGTCGGGGGCGCGTAGCTCAGCGGGAGAGCACTACGTTGACATCGTAGGGGTCACAGGTTCAATCCCTGTCGCGCCCACCATTT
>CAZJAY010000007.1:0-7513 GCA_964543915.1 uncultured Methylocystis sp.
ACGGGATGGGCGCGGGCGTCGTCTTTGCCGGCGTGTATCGCATCGGCCCTCCATCGCAGGCTCATTTCGCCGAGCAGGGTCTGGCTCACCCGCGCCCGCACGTCGCGCGCCTCGACAACGAAGGCGTAGACAGCCTGCACGAATGGCCGCGTATCGGCCGGCGCGAAGAGCGACGCAAGCCACAGGTCGCGATCCCGTTCACGCAGCAGCGCCGCACAGTGATGCGCTTCTGTCGTGTCGCTTCCGGTCATTCCACAGCGATCAGCAATGCGCCGACCCGTCGTCCTTCATCGAGCAGCATATTATAGGTGCGAACCGCCGCTCCCGTCGCCATGCTTTCGCAGCCGGAGCCGGCGGCGCGCAAACGGTTGCGCAGCGCGGTCGGCAGCGGCGACAGCGACTCGCCCGTCCCGACAATGAGCAGATCGAGGCCGCCGGGGTCGGCAAGCGCAAGATCAATCAGTTTCTCGTCGATATCCGCGCAGCAGGCCGCGTCGATGGCGCGCACGCCGCCCGGCAGGGCGAGTATCGAGCCGCGATGCGACATATCTCCGAAACGGAAACCGCCCCCGCCATAGTCCTCAATCCGATGCCGCCCTGGCGCATAGCCGCGCGGCGCGTCTTGCGGATCGCTCACGCGCGTCGCGGCCGCGATCCGCCGCGTCCTCCGGCAGGACGGCGCGAGGCTGGCGCCTTTTTCGGCGCCGGGCTGGCCGGTGCGTCGGCGCCGGTCGGCGCGTCGGAGTTTTCCGCCAGTTCACGGGACGCGACGGCCACGACTTCAGGGCTCGCTTCCGTTGCCGCCGGAGCGTTACGATCGCCTTCCTCATTCCGTAGCCCAAGATAGATGAGCATCGGCGAGCAGATGAAAATCGACGAGTAGGTGGCGACGAAAATGCCCCAGATCATCGCCAGCGAGAATGAGCGGATAACCTGCCCGCCGAAGATCACAAGCGCCAGCAGCGCGAGCATCACCGTCGTCGCGGTCATAATCGTGCGCGGCAGTACGGCGTTGATCGACATATCGATCATCTGCGCCGTAGACATTTTCTTGTATTTGCGCATGTTCTCGCGAATACGGTCGAGAACGACGACCGTTTCGTTGAGCGAGTAGCCGACAATCGTCAAAATGGCCGCGATGGACGTCGTGTTGAATTCGAGCTGCGTGATCGAGAAAAACCCGACTGTCAGCAGCAGGTCATGCATGGTCGCGATCACCGCGCCGATGGCGAATTGCCATTCGAAACGGAACCAGAGATAGCTGAGCACCGCGATGATCGACAGCACGACGCCGAGCGTTCCGGACTGCACGAGTTCGTTGGATACGCGCGGACCCACGACTTCGACGCGACGCAGGTCGTAGTCCCGGCCAACCTGCGTGCGCACTTTCTCGACGGCTGCCTGCTGGGCCGCGTCGCCGCCTGGCTGAAGCCCGAAACGAAGGGTCGCGTCCGCCGGATTCCCGAAACCCTGCACCTCGATGTCGCCGAGACTCAGGCTTTCGCCGAGCGTGCGCAGCGTGCCGACTTCCGCAAAACCGCTTTTCGCGCGCAGTTCGATGACCGTGCCGCCGGCGAAATCGATGCCGAAATTCATGCCTTTGAAGATAAAGAGGGCGACGGCGATCAGCGACAGAAGGGCCGAAAACGGATAACTCACGCGCCGGAAGCGCATGAACGGGAATTTCGTATTCTCCGGAGCGAGGCGCAGGAGTTTCATCGGTCTTTCGCCTCTTTCAGATCGGCAGGCGCGTCGGACGCGCATAGTGGTACCAGATGGCGATCATCATTCGCGTCATGGTTACGGCCGTAACGATGGTCGTCAGAATGCCGAGCGCAAGGGACACCGCGAAGCCGCGTACCGGGCCCGTGCCGAGAAAATAGAGAATCGCGGCGGCGACAAACATTGTGACGTTCGAGTCGACAATGGTCGCGAACGCGCGATTGAAGCCGGCGTCGAGCGAGGCGAGGATCGAGCGCCCTGCATGATGCTCTTCGCGAATGCGCTCGTAGATCAGCACGTTCGAATCGACAGCCATGCCTATGGTCAGAACAATGCCGGCGATGCCGGGCAAGGTAAGCGTCGAGCCGAGCAGGACGAGACCGGCGAAGATGAAGGCGATATGGACGAAAAGCGCCAGATTGGCGAAGACGCCGAAGACGCCGTAGGTGATCAGCATGTAGATCACAACCAGTCCGGCGCCGACATAGGCGGCGCGCTTCCCGGCGTCGATCGAATCCTGACCAAGGCCGGGGCCAACCGTGCGCTCCTCGACGATATTCAGCTTCGCGGGCAGGGCGCCGGCGCGCAGCAGGATCGAGAGGTTATTCGCCTCCTCGACGGTGAATCGGCCGGAAATCTGTCCCGAGCCGCCGATGATCGGGCCGAGGATGCGCGGTGCGGAAATTACCTTGTTGTCGAGCACGATCGCGAAGAGACGGCCGACATTCTTCGAGGTCACGTCGCCGAAACGCTGCGCGCCACGAATATTGAAGCGGAAGTTGACGACGGGTTCGCCGTTCCGCTGCTGGTCGAAGCCCGGCTGGGCGTCGGTCAGATCCTCGCCCTGGACCATCACCTGTTTCTCGATTGCGAGTTTTCCGGAGCCGTCCTGCTGATCAAGCTCCTCGGTTTCGCCACGGTTCTGACCCGGATCCGCGACAAGACGGAATTCGAGTTTTGCGGTCTGTCCGAGAATGGTCGTGAGTTGTTCCGGGTCCTGAAGGCCGGGCACCTGCACGATGATGCGGTCGTCGCCCTCGCGCTGGATCGACGGTTCGCGCGTGCCAAGCGCATCGACGCGCCGGCGGATGACCTCAATCGACTGGTCGACCGCGCGACGCATTTTGTCTGTTACGCCGACATCCGTCACCGTGATGCGAATGAGACCGTCTCCGGCGTCCTCGATGTCGAGCGGCGAGGGACCGCCGACGAGGCGCGCGCTGAAGCTGTTGCGCAGCTGACGTAGCCGGGGAAGAACTTTTTCGCGATCCGCCGCGTCGGCGACGCGCAGCTGAACGCCACGCGCCGTCGCGCCGATGCCGCCGGTGATGCCGACTTTCTCCTCGCGCAGGATTCGACGAACGTCATCGCGCAAATTCCGCACCTGGGTGCTGATGATGTCGTTCCTGTCGACCTCCAGCATCACATGCGAGCCGCCCTGGAGATCGAGGCCGAGCACGATTGTCGGCGGCGTGAGCCAGGCAGGAAGGCGCGCCTTCAGCTCTTCATAATGCGACGGCGTCAGCATGCTTGGCGCGACAATCAGCACGGCGGCCAGCGTCATCAGAAGAATGGCGACGGTTTTCCAGGTCGAGAATCGCAGCATCGTCTCGCTATCGGGTCAGAGCAATCGGGCCAGCGACGGGCGCGGCGACAGATTTCAGGATTTTGCGGCCGCCGGCGGCTCCTTCACCGGTTCGCCCTTCGCGCGAACTTCGGCGATGGCCGAACGCAGGAGCCGAACGCGCACATTCGGCGCGATTTCGATCTCCACTTCCTTGTCGTCGATCGCCTTTGAAACCGTGCCGACGAGGCCGCCGGTGGTCACCAGCGTATCGCCCCGACGCACGGTCCGCAGCGCGGCCAGCTGCTCGCGCTCCCGCCGCGCGCGCGGACGGATCACGAGGATGTAGACAATGCCCATGACGACGATGATGGGGATGAGCTGTTCGAAAAGGCTCAGCACCGACGGCGGCTCCATGGGCGCGTCGTTCGGTCCGCCGGGGGCAACGGTCCCGGTCTGCGTCGCCGGCGTCGGCGCGGCGGGCGCGGGCGTTGCTGTCGGTTCGGTCTGCGCCATGGCTTCCGGAATCAGCTTCATCTCAACATCTCTTGGGGTCTGCGCGCGAGGCGCGTTGCGGTCGCCGCGGACGCGGGCGTCGGAATGGGCGCGGACTATAGCCGCTCACTTGCCGAAAGCAATGGCGGAAGGGCGGTCGCGCGCTCCGGCGCGCCCCGGTTTCGGGCGTTTTGCGGGTGGCGCCCTTCGCGCAGGCATGACGCGGCATAACGAGAGACGCCGGCGTCCCGTCGGCCAAGGGACAAATTTCTCCGCAGGCCTCCATGCGCCAGATCATAAAAGCGTTTCCGCCGATTGTCCTCTTTCTCGCCGGCTGCGCGCCCGCACAGGCGGCGGATTTTCGCGACGGGCCCTATGCGCCCGCGCCGCCCAACGCGGAGCGCTGCTGCGCGGATGAGGTTCTTCCCTACTGGGAGCGGCCGCGACCCGCCGGGCCCCACGGCGGCTTTTTGCCGGTCTATCGGGGCGGCTGCTGGCATTGGTGGTATGATCAATGGAGCCGCGTCTGCTGAGGCGCAGGGTCAGGCCGCCATTTCGCGCGCAAGCCCCCGCATGAAGGCCACACAGGCTGCCAGCTCCGATATCTCAATAAATTCATTTGGTTGATGGGCCTGGTCGATACGTCCCGGCCCACAGACGACCGTCGGGACGCCCGCGCGCTGAAAATGCCCGGCCTCTGTGGCGTAGGGGACCGCGATCGTCTTGTTCCGTCGTGCGAGCCGCAGCACCAGCGTCTCCGCCGCCGAGCCTGGGTCGGGGGCGAGCCCGGGGATATCATTTTCGAGGATTGTCTCGATCCCGGCCTGTGGGAACGGCGCGAAGACGGTTGAGCGCAATCCATCCGCCCACGCGTCGAGCCGCGCCGCGACCTCCGCCCCCCGGAAGCCAGGCAGGCCGCGCACTTCCCATTCGAATGCGCAATGGCCGGCGACAATATTGCGCGCCGTGCCGCCATGGATGCTGCCGACATGGACGCTGCTCCATGGCGGATCGAAACGACCGGAGGGGTCGCCCGCTGCGCGTAGCTCGGCCGCGATCCGCTCCAGTTCGCCGACCAGCTGGCAGGCGATATGCACAGCGCTGACCCCACGATGGAGATTGGCGGAGTGAATTTCGAAGCCCGTGACCCGGGTCACGAGCGTTGTGACGCTCTTGTGGGCGTCCGCCACCTCCATGCCCGTCGGTTCGCCGACAATGACCGCCGCCGGAAGCGGCAGGTCGACGCCGAGGCGCGCGATCATGCCGAGCGGTCCCTGACAGTTGGTTTCCTCGTCATAGCTCAGAAGAATATGCACCGGACGGGCGAGACCGGCGGCGAGGAATTCGGGAACCATGGCGAGGCAGACGGCGCCGAAACCCTTCATGTCGACGACGCCGCGGCCATACAGACGCGTCGCCTCCCGGCGCACGGTGAAGGGGTCGCTTGTCCAATCCTGACCCGCGACGGGGACAACGTCGGTATGGCCGGAAAGAACCACGCCGCCGGGCGCGGACGGCCCGATCGTCGCGAAGAGCGCCGCCTTGTCGCCGGTCGCGTTGAAGCAGCGCACGCTTTCAACGCCGTGATCGCGTAACCAGGCTTCGACGAAATCGATCAGCGCCAAATTCGACTTCGAACTCTCGGTTTCGAAAGCGACGAGGCGAGACGTCAGTTCAATCGCGCGTTCGATGGCGTCCATCAGTTGAGTGTCGGTCTTGAGTGGGGACTGTCAAGTGAGAAAGCGGGGATATCAACGTCGAATGTTTCACCCGTATCCGCGACCATCCGGTAGGTTCCCTTCATGAGTCCCGAGGGCGTAGCGAGCGGACAACCGGAAGCATAGCGGAAGGTTTCGCCTGGCTCCAGCACCGGTTGTTCGCCGACAACGCCGGGCCCGCTCACTTCCTCGATGCGCCCATTCGCATCGACGATCAGCCAGCGTCGCGCCAGTAGCTGAACGCGAACCGGACCAAGATTGGCGATCTCGATTACATAGGCCCAGAAATACCTGCCCTGCTCGGGATCCGAGCGGTCAGGCAGGAAGTCCGGAAGGGCTGTAACGCGAATGTCGCGGGTTATGGCGCTGTACATGCAACGTTACCTAGGGCGGATCGAAGCGAAGGCGAAATCCGGATGCGCGCGACGCTCTTGCTTCATTCGGGTAATTCTGTTTTCTTTAAGGCGTCTGCGATGACGACTCTGCGTCGCTGTCGCGTTGAGAAAGCCATGCGCAAAAGAAATTTCACGGTCATTCTGTTTATACTGGCCATGGCCGTTCAGGTCATGTCGCCGGTTATGGGCGGTATGGCGCATTCTAATGAGAGCGCTCAGGGCGAAACGATCTCGTCGCTCTGCCGCGCAACGACCGGCGAGAAAGGCGAAGCGCCGGCTTCTTCGGTCCGGCACGACATTTGCGCCCTTTGCCAGGTTCTTTGCGATGGCGTGGCGCCGGTTGGCGCACGCGATTACGCAACAGGCCCTGCGGGAACCGTCTGGTTCGTCCTGGCCTGGGGTTCCCATGATTTTGTTCTCCCTGCGACGCGCGTAAACCATTCGCGCCAGGCGCGCGCGCCGCCTTCTTTCTCCTGACATCCGGCTAATCGGTTGCGTGCGTCGTCCCTCGAGGACGAACGCGATCCCTCGCCAATGTTGCGACGTCGTCCCCGTGGACGATGAGGAGAATGACATGCCCAGAACAGGACAATCCCGGAAACGGAAGGGAACCGTCGTCGATCCGGCGTCCACGCCGACGATGGCGGACGAAGCGCGCGCACATGAAAGACGCGGTTTCCTCGGCGCGACGCCGGGCGCGGCGCGGGCCGCCGGCGTCCGATCGCAGCCCGTCCGCTTGATTGATCTTGAGCGGCGCGCGCGCTTTTTCAGCTTCGTAGCGCGCGGCGTCTGACGTGCGACGCGGGCGAAGCATGGTCTTGAGCGGCGCTTTGCCGCTGGCGGCGGCATTCCTCTGGATGTTTGCGCCGGTGGCGGAAGCTGTTGTGCGGCGGGCTGGCCACGGCCGCGTCGCGCAGGCGCTCGACTTATGCTTCAGCCCTCAACAGGCGCTCGCCGGCGCGCGTGTCCCGCGCGCGGGTCCCGATGGCGGGAGCGGCGAAGGTCCGGCGGGCGGATGCCCGGTCGGCTCAGCCTGCTGTGCTGGCGTCGCGCCGGATGGCGCGCGCATGTCATGGGGCGGCTTCGTGTCCGTCCGACGCGTTCTCGCGCGTCGGATGGTGGCGGACCACGCGATCCCGACCCCACGACAGAGCCGCGCAAATCGGTCGCGCGCGCCCCCGGCGCACGTCTGACTTTGAGCCCTCCCATGGCCGGGTCGCGCCCGCGGCGGTTCTCCTTGCGTCGCGGCGCGATCTTCCCGGTCTCTTGTGAAACTTTACTGATCGTCGCGTCCGGAGACTGTCATGAGCGAGTTAATGCACACTGTCGCCTTTGAGATCGGCGGCGCAATCGCCGCTTCCTTTTTCCTGCTGACAATATCGCTCGGCGAGTGGCGCCCGATGGCCGTCCCATTGATCGTCAGGAGTCGCAAAAGACGCAGCTGATTTTGGCGCGCGGACCTTCCAGGGAAGGGGCCGCCGCACGCCGCTTCGCCGTTTATCGGCGGAACGACCGCTTCGCGCAGACTCCCGGCGCGAGGCCGTGTCCAGACTGGTCCCGCGACGGCTGTAGCCTGAGCGGGGCCTGGGTTCTTTTTGTATTAATGCTTTGCCGCCGCC
>CAZJAY010000007.1:7523-17401 GCA_964543915.1 uncultured Methylocystis sp.
TCAAGGCCCACGGACAGCCGCAGCATGCCATCGCCGATGCCCATCGCCGCGCGGGATTCCGGCGTCAGGCGCTGATGAGTCGTCGTCGCCGGATGGGTGATCAGACTTTTCGCGTCCCCGAGATTATTGGAGATCGTGACGACTTCCAGCGCATTGGCCAGTCGGAAGGCTGCCGCCTTTCCGCCGGCTACGTCGAAGGTGACGAGCGTGCCGCCGCCGGTCATCTGCCGGCGCGCCAGCGCCGCCTGGGGGTGGTCGGCGCGGAACGGGTAAATCACCCGGGAAACGCCTGGCTGCGCCGCTAGAAAATCCGCGATTTTTGTCGCATTCGCCGTCTGGTGCGCGACCCGCAGCGGCAGGGTTTCGAGCCCCTTGAGCATAATCCACGCGTGGAATGGCGACATGGCGGGGCCCGTTTGCCGAAGAAAATTGTGGACGCTTTCTTCGATCAAGGCCTGGGACGCGAGAATGATTCCGCCAAGGCAGCGGCCCTGACCGTCGATGTGTTTCGTCGCCGAATAGACGACGACATCGGCCCCGAAGGCGAAAGGCTTTTGAAGCATCGGCGTCGCGAAGACATTGTCAACGACAAGCCGGGCGCCGGCGTTATGCGCGATATCGGCGATGGCCTGCAGATCGTAGACGTCGAGACCCGGATTGGTTGGGCTCTCAAGGAAAAACAGTTTCGTCTCCTTGCGGACGGCGCTTTTCCAGGCGGCCAGATCCGCCCCGTCGACGAGCGTCGTCGAAATGCCGAGCTGCGGCAGCAAATTCTCGACAATATAAAGGCAGGAGCCGAAGAGCGCCCGCGCGGAGACGACGTGATCTCCCGCCTTGAGCTGGGCCAGCAGGCTGGCGGTGACGGCCGCCATGCCGCTCGCGGTGGCCCGCGCCGCCTCGGCGCCTTCGAGCAGACACATGCGCTGCTCGAACATGGCGACCGTGGGGTTGGAAAAGCGTGAATAAATGAAGCCAGGGTCCTCGCCCTTGAAGCGGGCTTCGGCCGCTTCCATGGTCGGGTAGGCGAAGCTCTGGGTCAGGAAAAGCGCTTCGGACAACTCGCCGAATTGAGACCGGACGCCGCCCCCGTGTACGAGTTGGGTCGCGGGGCGCAGTCTTCTTGCCGGTGAGGTCGCTGACATTCGTTTTCCTTGCTTGGCGCGCGGCGCAAGACGACTTCTTAGCGCCTTGCTTTTCGTGGCGGCAAGCCGGCGCGGGGAAATTCACGCGCATGATCTTCCCGGCGGGGGCTGTCGGCGGCTACCGGTCGGGTTGAAGACGCCGCCGCTTGCCAACCCGGCGACAGTTGGGGCTTATGCGCTTATGCGGCTTCCGTCGGGGCCGAAGGATGGGTGCAGGGCGTATGAGCGGCGTGCTTTCCGGTCGGCAGATTGAAGCCCTCGTCGGCGCGGGCGCGATTCGCCCCGCCGCGCCTCTGGCGGCGACGCAGGTGCAGCCGGCCAGCCTCGATCTTCGCCTCGGGCCGCGCGCCTATCGGGTCCGCGCCAGCTTCCTCCCGGGCAAGGCGCGGGGCGTTGCGGAGCTGCTGGCCGCCCTGAAATACGACGAGATGGCGCTCGACGGAGACGGCGCTGTCCTGGAGCGCGGCTGCTTCTATGTCGTGCCGCTCATGGAGTCGCTCGCCCTCGGGCCGGATATCTGCGGCGCGGCCAATCCGAAAAGCTCGACCGGCCGACTCGATATTTTCACGCGGCTCATCACCGATCGGGGCGAGCGCTTCGACGAGGTCGCGGCGGGCTACACGGGCCCGCTGTTCGCGGAAGTTTCGCCGCGCAGCTTCTCGGTCCGGGTCCGCCAGGGCTCGCGTCTCAACCAGCTGCGGTTTCGTCGCTTCGAGCCCGGGGCGCCGGCGGCGGCGGCCACGCTTTCCGACGCCGCGCTCGCGCAATTGCATGCGCGGACCCCGCTCGTCGACGGCGCGCTCAATTTGCGCGACGGCGTCGTGCTGCGCGTGTCGCTGGATGCGGACGCCTTCGGCGGCGTTATCGGCTATCGCGCCCAAAAACACACCGATGTGATCGATGTTGATCGGATTGATGGCTATGCCGTCGATGATTTCTGGGATCGGTTGCCGGCGCGCGACGGCCGTCTGATCCTTGATCCGGGCGACTTTTATATCCTCGCCTCGCGCGAGCGTCTGGCGATCCCCGCCGATCTCGCGGCCGAGATGGCGCCCATGGACGCCGCAATCGGCGAGTTTCGCGTTCACTACGCGGGTTTCTTCGATCCCGGCTTCGGCGCCGACGCCGCTGGTCTGCCGGGCGCGCGGGCCGTTCTCGAAGTCCGGTCGCGCGAGGTTCCGTTCATCCTGGAGGACGGACAGTATATCGGTCGGCTCGTCTATGAGCGCATGATCGAGCCGCCGCAGGCGCTTTACGGCGCGGCCGGCGTTTCGAACTATCAGGGGCAGGGGCTGAAGCTCTCCAAGCATTTCCGTGCGCCCTGAGGCCCAAGCTCCGGCCGGCCTCGCGTCCGTTGGCTGTATGCTTGCAGGGTGATTCGACTTCTTCATACCGCCGATTGGCATCTCGGCACCGCCCTGCACGGGTGGTCGCGCGAATATGAGCATCGGGCGGCCCTCGCCGGCATGATCGATATTGCGCGGACGCGCCAGGTCGACGCCGTCATCGTCGCCGGCGACATTTTCGACAGTTTGAATCCCCCGGCGGAGGCGCAGCGCCTCCTCTATGAGACCTTGCGGAATTTGCGCGCTGCATGTCCTCACGCCGCGATCGTGTTGCTCGCCGGCAATCACGATCCGGCCGGGCGGCTCGAGGCGCCGCGCGCCTTGTTCGAGATGGCTGGCGTCGTTTCGATTGGCAGCGTCGTGCGCGCCGACGGCGGCTTTGACGCCCGGGCGCATCTCGTTCCCGTGCGGACGCCCGCCGGCGCTGTCGGCGCGTATATTCTCGCGTTGCCCTATCCGCGCGCCGCCGATCTGCCGCTCGCCCATGCGGAGATAACCGGCTCGCCGGTAGTGTGGGGCGTGCGGACGCTCTATCGCGAGGCTGTTGCGGCGGCGCGGCGGGAAATCGGCGCGGCGCCGCTCATTCTCACCGGGCATCTGCATGTCGCGGGCGGGCTTGAGTCCGAGGGGGCCGAGCGACGTATCCTCATTGGGGGCGAACACGCAGCGCCGACCGATATTTTTCCGGCGGATGCGGCCTATGTCGCGCTCGGCCATCTCCACCGGCCGCAAACCCTGGGCGGCGGCGCCATTCGCTATTCGGGCGCACTGATCCCTATGTCGAAAAGCGAGATCGACTACCAGCACGGCGTCTCCATCGTTGAGATCGACGACGCTGGCGGCGCGCGCATCGAACATGCGCCGCTCATGCGCGCTGTGGCGCACTGGCGCCTGCCGTCGCGCGGCGCGCTGACGACGGCGGAGATCCCCCCAGCGCTCGAAGCGCTGTGCGCGGGCCGCGCTTTCGACGAGGCGACGCGGCCCTTCCTCCATCTGACTGTCCGCGCCGATGGCCCCGCTACGGGGCTCAAGGCGGAGGTAGACGAAATTTGTGCGGCTTTTCCGCTTCGTCTCGTTTCGCTCGCGATCGAACGGCCGCGCGCCGATTTGCCGCCGCTCGTGACGCCGGCGCGGCTCGCCGATCGCGCGCCAGTCGAGCTTTTCGCCGAAGCTTTCGCACATACCCATGGCGTCGCGCCAGCGGAGGCGCATCTTCTCGGTTTCGAAAGCCTCCTGCGGGATCTCTGAATGCGCATTCTTGCGATCCGCGGCGCCAATCTCGCGAGTCTCGGCGACGCTTTCGAGCTTGATTTCGAGCAGGAGCCGCTGCGTTCCGCCGGTCTTTTCGCGATCACGGGCGAGACCGGCGCCGGGAAATCGACAATCCTCGATGCGCTTTGTCTGGCGCTTTACGACAATTATCCGCGCGTCCATGCGGCGACCTCCGGCGAGAGCGCGCCCGATCCCTCCGGCAAGACGCTCGGCGCGGGCGATCCGCGCGCCATTCTTCGTCGCGGCGCCGGTCGCGGCTTCGCCGAAGTCGATTTCATCGCGCGTGACGGCCAACGCTATCGCGCGCGCTGCGAGATCGTTCGCGCGCGCGGCAGAAGTTCCGGCCGACTGCAAAACCGGCAACGCGGACTCTGGCGCATCGACACGGAAGGCGTGGTCATTGCGGCGATCGAGTCCGGCGTCGAAGCCGTCAACGCCCGCATCGTCGAACTCACCGATCTGAGCTTCGATCAATTCCGTCGCACGGCGCTGCTGGCGCAGGGCGAGTTCGACGCCTTTCTGCGCGCTGACGCCAGAGATCGCGCCGATCTTCTCGAAAAGATCACTGGCTCGGAAATCTACGGCCGGATTTCTGTCGCAGCGTACGAGCGCGCGCGTGCGACCAGGACGGCGCTCGCCATCCTCGAACAGCGGCGCGCCGATGTCGGCCTCATGACGGAAGCAGCGCGCGCGGCCGACAGCGAGGAATGCGCGCGGATTATTGATGCGCGCACCGCGCAGGAGCAGGCGCGCGCTGCAATCCTTGAGTCGATGACGCGGCTGGATGCGCTTGAAAAGGCGCGCGAGAAAAATTCGCAAGCGGCGGCAGGCGCCATCGAGATCGAGGGCGCGCTGCGCGCGGCGAGCATCATCGAGCAGACGGCGCGGGAGACTCTTGCTGAGCAAACCGAAGCCGCTGACGCTTTCAGGCCCATCTGGGCGGAAGCGCTTGGTCTTGATATGCGGCTCGACGCCGCCTTGCGCCTTGAAAAAGAGGCGCATGATGCATTCGAGACGGCGCGCGTCAGTCTCAACGCCCGGCGTGAGGCTTGCGCGACAGCGACGCAGCGTCTCGTTGAAGGCGAAAGCAGGCTCGCTGCAGCGCGCATTGAGGCCGAAGTCCGCGCGCCTGCGGCGGCGCTGGCCGAACGCTGGCGTGAGATCGACGCGCGGCTCGTGGAATGGCGAGACCTTGCCCGCATACGAGAAGAGGCTGCGCATCGCAAAAGCAGTGCGGAAAGCGACATTGCGCGCCTCAATCAGATACGCGCAGCCGAGGCGGCTGAAGACGACAGACAACGCGAAAAGCGCGACGCGCTCGCGCGACGGATCGCGGAGCGGGAGGCTGCGCTCGCCTCTGCCGATGCGGACGGCCTACTGGCGCAAACGACGGCGACAGCGCGGCGGCTTGATCGGTTGCATGGGCTTGCGCGCATCGCTGAAGCCCATGCGTGCGCGACGGCCGCGGCTGACGCGGCGGCCGAAGAGATCGCGCGAATCCGTTCGGCGCAGCTTGAACTCGGATGCGATCTTGAGAGTTTGCGTGAAACACGCGCCATGCGGGCGGAGACGGCGCGCGACGCGGCGCGACTCGGCGAACTCGCCGAGGCTGCCGTCGAACCCTACACCCTGCACTTGCGCGCGACGCTTGCCGAGGACGCGCCCTGTCCTGTCTGCGGCGCGCTCGAACATCCTTTCGCGCAAAGCGCTGACGCGACGGCTGCGATCGTCGACGCCTTGCGCGGGAAACGCGACGCAGCGCAGCGCGCGCTCGAAGAGACCGATGCCGCCCTCCTCGATGCGCAGGGCCGCGACGCTGCGCTTGCCGCGCGCATAACGGAAGCGGCGCGTCTGCATGCCGAGGCAATCGAGGCGCAGCATGCCGCGACACGGGAATATGCCCGGTCGCATGCGTGCGGCGAAGCCGACGATGCCCCGCCGCACGCGGCAGGCTCGGCTGCGCGTCTGGCGACGCTCGTCGCTGAAGCCGAGGCGACGAACCGTGCCCGCGCTGATCGGGTTGAAGCGATCAGCCGGCTACGCGCCGATCGCGACGCTTTGCTAAAAGATTATAATGCGGTGCGCGATGCGCTTGATCAACGACAGTTGGCGCGTGATCAGGATGCGGCGGCGCTTCAGCATGCCGCAACAGGACGCGCCGAGGCGACTGAGGCGCTTGCCGTCGCGATTGCGCGACTGCAGTCGATTGACGCCGTTATTGCGCCGATCCTCGCGCCATTCGGACCGGACGAGGGCGATCTCGCACGTGATCCGCAGAGCGTGCGGCGATTCCTCGAAATCCAGAAAGATCGCTATCTCACGGCGGTTAAAGCGCGCGCAGCTGTCGAAAGCGAAATTGAGAACTTGCGCGCGCAAGTGACGACAGCGCAAATCGAAGCGAAGACGGCGGCAGAGACGGTCGCCGCGCTGGACGTCGGCTTTCGGCAAAGGCGCGAGGAAAGCGCCGCGCTACGGGTCGCCCGGGCAGCCTTGCTCGATGGCGAAGCGACCGAGATGCATCGCGCGCGTCACGAAGGGCGTCTTATGGAAGCGATTACGGACTATAACGCGGCCCGCGACGCGCGCGCCGAGACAGACCGCAGGGCTGCGGCCGCATTTGCGCGCAGGGATGAAGCCGTGCGCAGTCTTGCGGATGCGGAAACCGCCGCGCGTCGCGCCGGTCTGGAAGAAGCGGCGATGCGTGCGCCGAACGAGACTCGCATGGCGTTCGCGGCGCGCGAATCGGAATGCGCGACGGCGATCGAAAGTTTTTCTGCCCGTCTCGGGGCTTTGCGCGAGCGTCTGGCGCAGGATGACGCCGCGCGTGCGCGCGTCGAGTCCTTTGGCGTCGAGATCATTGCCGCGGAGGCCGAAAACCGGATTTGGGAAGACATCGCCGCCGCGATCGGTTCGGCGAGCGGGGACCGGTTCCGGCGTTTCGCACAGAGCGTAACGCTTGATCATTTGATCGCGCTCGCCAATCAACGCCTCGTGATGTTGACGCCGCGCTATCAGCTGGAAAAATCGGGAGACGCGGACGCTTTGGGCCTGCAAATCGTCGATCGTGATCTGGGCGACGAACGGCGCTCGCCCCGCTCGCTCTCGGGCGGCGAGCGTTTTCTGGCTTCTCTTGCGCTGGCTTTGGCCCTTGCCGGTCTTGAGGGGCGCGAGTCGTTTGTCGATACGCTGTTCATCGACGAAGGTTTCGGCTCGCTCGACTCCGCAACGCTGGACGTCGCCATCGATGCGCTCGAGACTCTGCAGGGGCAGGGACGAAAAGTCGGCGTTATCAGTCATGTTGACTCATTGCAGCAGCGTATCGCCGTGAGAATATGCGTCGAGCGGCGTGGGGGGGGGCTGAGCGTGGTGCGGCTGCGCGCGCCGGGCGGACGGGCGGCATGAGCGCGGCGGCGCGATCGCGTCGTTTTTCATGTTCTTTCGCCCTTGCGTCGGGCGCATGTCGCCCGGTTTTGGAAATACGGGGATCCGTCTCATAATGAGAACCGCGAGACGGGAGGAGATCAGGCGATGTGTCAGTCATGCTTCAGTAATTTGTTGCTTAATCCGGGACTTTTCGCCTCGAACAAACCGTTTGGCGACATGTCGACGACCCGGCGACGTTTCATGGCCAGCGCTGTCGCTGGCGTGGCCGGAACCGCCGCGCTTTCGGCCAATGGCGGCGCGCTGGCCGAAAGTCCGGCCGCAGATGTGATCTTTCGTAATGGCGTAATCATCCCGATGAGCGGCAAGCCGCATGGCGCGCGCACGGGCCATAAGGCTGTCGACGCGCTCGCAATCGCCAATGGAAAGATTATCGCCTTCGGTCCGGAGGCAGATGTTCTGCATCTCCGGAGCGCCGGCACGAAGATCGTCGATCTCGACGGACGGACGCTGCTGCCCGGCTTTGTCGATCCGCATCTTCATACCGCGCTCTCTTCGCTGTTCGCCGAATTCTTTGAGGACGTGGGCTATGGCAATAATCGCACGCATGGCGATTTTCTTAACGCCATGCGCGCGCTTGTTGCGCGCACGCCGCCGGGACAATGGGTGCGCGCCTATAATTATGATAATCTTCTCCAGGGCGGCGATCTCTCGATGGCCGAACTGGATGCGCTTTCGACGCAGCATCCGATCATCGTCTGGTATACGAACGGGCATGACGCCGCCGCGAATTCGGTTGCGTTCCAGGCGGCGAATATTTCCGATAGCGTCGGCGTGCAGCCGGGTGGCGGACATTTCGGCCGCGGTCCGGACGGCAAGCTGAATGGACTAATTTACGAGGAAAGCGCGCTGTTCCGATTTATCGGACCGGCCCTGCCGAAAATCACCGCCGACGTTTTCCGGAAGTCAGTCGCCGATTTCGCGAGGAAGGTCGCATCGGTCGGCAATACGACGGTCCATGAGCCCGGGACGATGCGTCCCGAATGGATCGATGGTTTTGCGAAACTGTCGAATGAACTCCCTTGTCGACTAAGCGCGAGTTTGATGTACGACTCGCTCAAGGCGCTTGAACCCTGGCGCGGCGCTGGCAATGGCGCGCGCGCGACGCAGCTTCCGAATTCCCGATTCTCACTGTTCGGCGTGAAGATCGTCGGCGACGGCTCCAATCAGACGCGCACGGGCGCGCAGACTCTTCCCTATCTCAACACGCAGGACAAAGGCGCGCTGAATTTTCCCGCTGAGGAAATCCGGAAAATGGTCGCCGACGTCAAGGCGGCCGGCTGGTCGGTGCTTATTCACGCCAATGGCGACGCGACAATCGATGCGGCGCTTGATGCGATTGAGGCTGCCTATGGCGCCCGTCCTGCGGGGGTCCTCAATCGTATCGAACATTCGACAATGGCGCGTCCGGATCAGCTTGCGCGCATGAAAAAGCTCGGCGTCGAGCCGAGTTTCCTTATGAACCACGTATTTTTCTATGGGGCCGCCTATCGAGATAGTCTTTTCGGCGCGGCGCGCACGGCGTTTATGGATCCGGCGGGCGCCTGCGCGCGTGCGGATATTCCCTTCACGCTGCACACGGACGCGCCCTGTTCTCCGCCCGGTCCATTGCAGCTTATCCAGACGGCTGTCACGCGTCGCTGTTCCGTCGATAATTCAGTTATCGGTCGCGATCAGGCGATCACGGTCGATGCGGCCTTGCGCGCGACGACCATTGACGCGGCGCGTCAGATCGGTCTCGGCGACCGCATCGGCTCGCTCGAAACAGGCAAGGAGGCGGATCTCGTCATTCTCGAGTCCGATCCGCGCAAGGTCGATCCCTCGAAGATCATGTCGATCAAGGTCAGTGAAACATGGGTGGCCGGCATGAAGCAATTTGGTTGATTGGTCCCTTCGCGCTGGAAGGGCGCACGCATGATCTACGATATCCTTGTCGTTGGCGGCGGGATCAATGGCTGCGCTATCGCACGCGATGCGGCGGGGCGCGGCCTCTCAGTGCGTCTTGCAGAGCGCGACGATCTTGCGAGCGGAACCTCTTCCGCATCGACAAAGCTGATCCACGGCGGTTTGCGCTACCTCGAACAATATGCTTTCCGCCTCGTGCAGGAGGCGCTTTCCGAACGTGAGCTGCTGCTCGTCGAGGCGCCGCATATCGTCTGGCCGCTGAAATTCGTTTTGCCCTACGAAAAGGGCCTGCGTCCGGTCTGGCTGTTGCGGCTCGGCCTGTTCATCTACGACCATCTCGCGCGCCGAAAGCGGCTCGAGTCATCGCGGGTGGTGTCCTTGCGCGACAATGCGCTCGGGGCGCCGCTGCGCACGTCGTTCAAAGTTGGTTTCACCTATGCGGATTGCTGGGTGGATGACGCCCGTTTTGTTGTCCTTAATGCGATCGACGCGCGTATCCACGGGGCGACCATCAGCGTCGGAACGCCGCTTGTCGCCGCGACGCGTCGGGATGATCTCTGGGCTGCGCGGCTCGCCAATGGCGAGGAAATCGTCGCCCGCGTTCTGGTGAACGCCGCCGGTCCGTGGGTTTCGGATATTCTTGCGCAGGCGCTGCATGTCGGATCGCGCAAACATGTCCGGCTGGTGAATGGATCGCATCTTGTTCTGCGTCGCCTCTATGCAGGCGACCACGCCTATATCCTGCAAAATCCCGATGGACGGATCGTATTCG
>CAZJAY010000008.1:0-3992 GCA_964543915.1 uncultured Methylocystis sp.
CGATTTGCAGCCGTAGCCTAATGGCGCGCGCCATTCGCATCGGGCCTCTGCCTGAATTAATCGCATCCCGTCTGTGTTCGGCGTCATTGACACCCGGGCGTTCTTCCGACATCGTCCCGACCGCTTGGCGTCCTGTTGACTGTCGCGCCTTAAGCGATGGCCAGGGAGTGATCAGCGCCGATGGAAGGTCGGGCGCTGAGCCGCCAGGTTTCAAAGGAAGAGGAAACCCCAGAATGAAGAAATTCGCCATTGTGTCGGCCGTTGCCCTGCTCGCCGGGATGATTTCGCCGGCTTTCGCCGATTGCGACACCCGCAAGGCTGACGAAGACAAGCAGGCCGCCGCCGCGTCGAAGTGCTACGACGAGTATCTTTCCCGCAAGATGAATTACGGGGCCGACAAGAACGTGCTGCGCGAAAATTTCAAGGCCTGTAACGAAAAGGCCGGCTGCCCGCAGAACACCGATCTGCTGAACTGATCTGACGCCAGCGTCTCTTCCGGTGGGAGAGGCGCTGAAAAATTCAGGGGCGCGCAGTGTCTGCGCGCCCGTATTTTTTCAGGTTTCGCTTCGCGCCTTACTGGGAATAGACGTTGCCGTCGGGTCCCTTCCAGCCCTTTGGGTCCTCATAGAAGCGATATTCCTCGTCGAAAAGAACCGTTTCGCCCGGCGCGATATATTGCCGTCCCTTCGGATCCGAGTTTCGGGGCGCCGTGACATAATGTTTACTGGGTGAGCAGCCTTCCTTGACCGCGCCGGACTCGTCCGGCTTGCAATCGAGATTGGCTCCTTCCGGAAATTTGACCCGTGCGTTGAAGAAGATCTCATAGCCCTTCTCGCCGGTCGCGTGCATTTCGAGCCGTTCATTCATCGTCTGTTTGAATTCCACGATCTCGCCCGGTTTGTCGAAATGCTTTTTGAGCAGATTTCCGAATATCTGCTTCGCATGGTCCACGGTCGGATCGCAGCCAAACACACAGAAAGCGTGGGCCCCCTGCGCGATCATCATGGCCGCCCCAAATGTTGCGGCGCGGACTGCCGGTTTCCCGTTTTTCATTTCGATCCTCCCGATTTGACGCGCTTCGCGCCGTTTTTATATCGTCCGACTTTCCCTTTGCGCCAGATGTGCGCCCGAGGCCGATCCCGGCCCCCGGAGCCGGTGGGCGGATTGATGCGCGGCTTTCGGGAATATTTCAACTCTCATCCCGGCCGCGCCGTGCCGCCTCGATCATTTTCGCTCGGGTCCGCGCGTTGCGGTCAATGTTCGTCCGTTGTCCAGAAGCCGCCCCAGGCGTCCTTGCTTCGATTGTAATGCGCGGCGGGATCGGCGATCTCTGCTGACAGTCCAAGATTATCAATCGACAGTCGACCGATCGTCGACAGCACGCCATAGGAAGCGACAACGCGTTCGCGTTGCGCGAAGACGAGGGTGAGGCGCGCATTCAGCAATTCCTGTTGCGCATTAAGAATTTCGAAGGTCGTGCGTAGTCCCGCTTTTGCTTCCTCGCGAACGCCATAAAGCGCACGCTCGGCTGCCGCGATCTGCGCCTGCGCCGCGACGATTCGCGAACGCGACGCCTGGAGATTGGCCCACGTCGCACGCGTCAGGGACAGGATCTCCGCGCGCGCCACATCGGCGTCGAGTTTCTTCTTGCCAGCGATTTCCTTCGCCTGGCGAAGCTGCGCTGACGTAGCGCCGCCATCATAAAGCGGCACGTTGAGACGACCGCCGATCATGGCTGCGATATTGCGATCATAGATCGTATTGATGTTTGTCTGGGTAAAAACATCGGCGACGATCGAGAGTTTGGGCAGAAAATCCGCTTCGATTGATTTGATGTCGAAGTCTGACGCATCTGCGTCATGCAGCGCGGCAAGGACGAGCGGATTGTCGCTGATTGCAATACGCTCCGCTTCCGCCAGCGTCTTCGGCAGCAGTCGATCGACCGGGCCGGCGGCGGCGAGTCGGCGCGGCAGCGCGCCGACTGTTTGCCGGTAGACGCCGATGCTGGCTTCGAGATTTGCATGCGCCTGACTTTCCTGCGCCTGCGCGCCCGAGAGGCGCGCCTCGGCCTGGGCGATATCGGTAATCGTGATCTGTCCGGCCTCGAAGCGCTCTTTGGTCTGGCGTAATTGTTCCCGAAGCACCAGAACATTGTTCTGCTGCAACTGCAGCGCTGCCGTATCGCGCAGAACGTTCATGTAGGCGGAAGCCGTGTCGAACAGAACTTTCTGTTCGAGAAATCGCAATCGCTGCCGCTCGGCGAAAACCGCAGATTCGGCGGCGTTTGTGAGATTGCGCGCCTTGAAGCCGTCGAAAACCGGCTGCTCGAGCGTGACCCCGGCAGAGCGCGCGATGCTTTTTCCCTGTTGCAGGTTCCAGACGACCGAGCGGTTCGGATCATCCGGAATCCCGAGATCATCCTGGCGCTGGACAAACCGATTTTTCTGCGCGCCAAGATAGGTGTTTACCGACACGCGCGGGCGCATGCCCGATTTCGCCAGCGGCACGCCTTCATCGACAGCGCGCATATTGGCGCGACCGGAGTTGAGCGCCGGATTGCCGCCATAGGCTTTCAGCAATGCGTCGTTCAGCGTTTCGGCTGACGTCGGAGACGCCAGCGCCAACGCATAAATCACGCAAGGCAAGCCGAATTTTCTCATGCCGGCTCCCGACGTCCCGTCGGCGGCAGGGCCATTTTATTGAGGTAAAATGTATAAAGCGCGGGCAGAACGACGAGCGTCAGCGCCGTCGCGCTGATCAGACCGCCGATCACCACTGTGGCGATCGGGCGTTGCACTTCGGCGCCCGTTCCTGTCGCGAGCGCCATTGGCGCGAAGCCGAGCGATGCGACCAGCGCTGTCATGGCCACGGGGCGAAGCCGAGTCATGGCGCCGGTGAAGATCGCCTCCCGGGCCGGGGTCCCTTCGGTTTCGAGCTGGTGAATGTAGGTGCGCATGACGAGGCCGTTGAGCACGGCGACGCCCGAGAGCGCGATAAACCCGACCGCCGCCGAAACCGACATCGGCATGTCGCGCAGCCACAGCGCAGCGACGCCGCCCGAAAGCGCCAGCGGCACCGCTGTGAAAACGAGCAGCGCATCCCGTACGGCGCCCAGCGCCGAATAGAGCAGCAGAAAGATCATAAAGAAACAGATCGGCACGACGATCATCAGGCGTTGCCGCGCAGCCGCGAGATTTTCGAATTGGCCGCCCCAGACAATCCAGTAGCCGGCCGGCAGTTTGACATGACGTTCGACTTTTGCGCGCGCCTCGCTCACCACCGAGGCGATATCGCGTCCGCGAATATTTGCGCTGACGACGATGCGTCGCTTGCCGTTTTCGCGCGAAATCTGGTTTTGTCCGTCCGTCGTCGTGAATGTGGCGAGCTGTTTGAGCTGGACAGTCGCAATCCGTCCTTTGGCGTCGGGCGGTAAAGATACCGGGATTGTTTCCAGCGCCTGCGGATCTTCGCGAAGATTGTCGCCGAGGCGGACGAAAATCGGAAAGCGCCGATCGCCTTCGAAAATAACGCCGGCCTGTTGGCCCCCGATCGCGGCGCCGATCACATCCTGCACTGTCGCGAGGCTTAATCCGAGGCGTGCAATGGCGCCCTTGTCGATGCGGATATCAAGAAAGGGAAGGCCTGTGATTTGTTCGACCTTTACGTCGACTGCGCCTCGCGTCGATCGCAGGATCGCCGCGACATGGTTTGCGGCGCGCAACATCGCATCGTAATCCTCACCGAAAATTTTCACCGCAACATCACCGCGCACGCCCGCAAGCAATTCGTTGAAGCGCAGTTGGATCGGCTGCGAGAACTCATAGGCGTTGCCGGGGAGCGTATCGAGCTTCGCGCCGATCATGGCGATCAGCTCGTTCTTGGGCAGATGCGGGTCCGGCCACTCTTCCGGCGGCTTGAGCATGATGAAGGTGTCGGTGAGATTGGGCGGCATCGGATCGGTGACCACTTCGGCCGTGCCGGTTTTTGAAAAA
>CAZJAY010000008.1:4002-17145 GCA_964543915.1 uncultured Methylocystis sp.
TCTCCACCTGCGGGAAGGACCGCACGGCGTTTTCGATTTCGATCTGCAACGCCTGCGATTGACCAAGCGAAGCGCTGGGGATGCGGTTCGCCTGCATTGCGATATTTTTCTCGTCGAGAGTCGGAACGAACTCCTGTCCAAGGCCAAGATACAGCAGCACTGCGAACAGAAAGGAGCTTGCGCCGAGCGCGATGATCTTGCGCGGGTGGTCCATCGCCCACGTCAGTATCGGCCGGTAGATTTCCTTCAGCCATCGGATGACGGCGTTGTCGCTTTCCTCGCCATGGCCGGAAACAAACAGCGCGATCATGGCGGGAAAAAAGGTAAGCGACAGCAGGAATTCCGACACGAGCGCCATGATGACGGTCATCGCCATCGGATGAAACATTTTGCCCTCGACGCCCGAGAAGCTCAGAATCGGCAGATAGACGAGAATGATGATCGACTGGCCATAGACCGTGGGCCGCCGCATCTCGACCGCGGAGTCGATGACTGTATCGAGACGTTCGTCGAGCGTCAGGGAACGACCCTGCACGTGACGGCGCTCTGATAGCCGCCGCAGGCTGTTTTCGGCGACAATGATCGCGCCATCGGCGATCAGACCGAAGTCCAGCGCCCCGAGGCTCATCAGATTCGCGCTGATCCGGAACACATACATGCCGATTGCGAGACACAGCATCGTGACGGGGATCACGGTCGCCGTCACCAGCGCGGCGTGAAAATCGCCAAGCATGACAAAGAGCACGAGAATGACGAGCGCCGCGCCTTCGAGGAGATTTTTGGCGACGGTCCGGATCGTCGCATCGACGAGCAGCGTCCGGTTAAGAATTGTTTGCGTTTCTATGTCGGGCGGCAGGGATTTCGCGATCTCCTTCATCTTCGCGTCGACCGCTTCGGAAACCGTTCGGCTGTTTGCGCCAATCAGCATCAGCGCGGTCCCGATCACCACCTCCTTGCCATTCATGCTGGCGCTGCCGACGCGCAGCTCTTTCCCGATGCCGACCGATCCAATCTCGCCGATGCGAACCGGAACCCCGTTGCGCGTCGTTGCAACGACATTGCCAATATCTTCGAGCGTTTCGAGCCGTCCGCCGCTGCGCACGACGAGACCTTCGCCGTTTCTCTCGACATAGCCGGCCCCGCGGCTGATGTTGTTACGGGCGATGACGCTCGCGAGATCGTCGAATGAAAGGCCGAGCGCCGCAAGTTTCGCCAGGTCCGGTTGAACATGGAATTGTTTGACGTAACCGCCCAGCGAATCGACGCCGGCGACGCCCTTCACGTTTCGCAGTTGCGGCCGGATGATCCAGTCCTGAACCGTGCGCAGATAGGCTTCCTTCTCAACCGCCGTGCGCAGCAGTTCGCCCTCGGGCGTCAGGTAATCGCCGTCGCGCTGCCAGCCGGGCTCGCCATCGCGAATGGCGCGCGGGTCCGGCGCCCGATAGCGAACCGACCACATGTAGATTTCAGAGAGACCGGTGGCGATTGGTCCCAGCCGCGCCTCGACCTGGGGCGGAAAATCCTCCCGCGCCTGGCCGAGACGCTCGCTCACCTGCTGACGCGCGAAATAGATATCCACCTGATCGGAGAAGACCGCCGTCACCTGGGCGAAGCCGTTGCGCGAAAGCGAACGCGTATATTCAAGACCCGGGATACCGGCCAGCGCATTTTCGATCGGAAAGGTGACCTGCTTTTCGATCTCGACAGCCGAAAGCGCCGGCGCACGCGCGTTGATCTGCACCTGATTATTGGTGATGTCGGGTACGGCGTCGATCGGCAGGCGAAAGAGGGACCATACGCCGAACATGCCGACCAATCCGACGAGCAGCACCACGAGCCAGCGCTGGTGAACCGAGAAGGCGATGATCCGCTGCATCATGGGACGCCGCTCTCACTCCTCGGGGATTTCGCTCTTGCCGACCTCGGCCTTGAGCAGAAATGTGTGGGAGACGGCGATCGTTTCGCCGGGTTCGAGGCCATGCAGGATTTCGGTCGCATTGCCGTCACTGTCGCCGATCTCAATCTTGCGCGCCTCGAATCCTTCGCCGGTTCGCACGAAGACGACCGGCTCGTTATGAATGCGCTGGATGGCCGCATTGGGCGCCGTCACTGCGGCGGGCGTTCGGGCGAGGGCGATTTCCGCGTTGAGCAACACGCCGGGATTGAGCGCGAACTCCGGATTATCGAAACTGCCGATGACATGGCCGGTGCGCGTCTCGGCGGTGATCATCGCATTGATCACCGAGACGACGCCTGTCATCGTCCGTCCGTCCGGCGTGCGCAGCGTCACGGGCTGGCCCAGCCGGATGCTTGCGAGGCTTGCGACGGGAACCGCCAGATCGGCCTCGACAACGGAAAGATCCGAGAGAACGTAAAGCTGCGTTTCCGGCGTCACCGGTTGTCCAATATTGACGAGCCGCTCGATCACGCGTCCCGCGATCGGCGCGTGGATTGCCTTTTCACGCAGACTTTCGATGGGTTGCTTCGACAGATTGGCGATTTCGGTCTCCGGGAGATCGAGCGCAGCGAGTTTTTGCCGCGCGAGATCGACGCGTAACCGCGCTTCGGTAAAGGCCGCTTTCGCCTTGAGGAACAGGACTTCGGCGGTGATCTTTTTTTCGAACAGGCCTTTTTCTCGCTGGAATAATTGTGATTGCAGATCGAAATTCACAGTCGCCGCGAGATATTCGCTCTTCGCGTCGGCCACCTCGCGCGAGTCAATGATCGCGATCGTTTCATTGCGCACAACCGGCGCGCCGAGCCGTTTGCGCAGTTCGGCGACAACGCCGGCGACCCGCGCCGGGACGCGCGCGAGGCGGTCCGGGTCCGGTTTGATCGCCGCCGGAACCGTGATGCGGCGCGCGAGATAACCGGGACCGACCCGCGCCATCTCGATTTTCTCGGCTGCGATCTGTTCGGGCGTGAGAATGATCGGCGCCGCAAAGCGGCGTCGTTTTTCGTCTTCCGCCGCCTTGTCGATCGCGTCGGGCGCCGAAACGCGCGGTCCGCCCGCGCGAAACCAGGCGCCGGCGCTGACGGCCAGAATGACGACAAGCGCGATGGCGATAAGATGTTTGCGTTGCATATACGTCCGTCTGTCGACGCGCCGCCCGCGCGGCGAATCCGCCCACCATTGCGCCTTTACCCATGCCGCGAAAAAGCGGCGTAAAAGCGCCGGAAAAATGGATATGACGGCCGCTTTTCCGCAGTTTTCGACCTGGCAAGCCTCGGCGGCGCGCTACGGCCCGTTGCGTTCCCGGCGCCGGCGCGCCCAGAATTCGAGCCGCTTCGTCAGCTCCCGCTCGAAGCCCCGTTCAACGGGACGGTACAACGCGCGCGGCTCAAGCGCGTCCGGCCAGTAGTTCTGACCCGAAAAGGCGTCGGGACAGTCGTGATCATATTCATAACCGTCGCCATAGCCGGCCGCGCGCATGGTGGCGGTCGGGGCGTTGAGGATGATTTTGGGCGGCGTCAGCGAGCCCTTTTCCTCAGCGAGACGACGCGCCGCTTTCCAGGCGACATAGCCCGCGTTGGATTTCGGCGCGGTCGCGACGTAGATCACGGCCTGCGCAAGCGCCAGTTCCCCTTCCGGCGATCCGAGGAAGTCATAGGCGTCTTTCGCCGCATTGGCGATAACGAGCGCCTGCGGATCGGCGAGGCCAATGTCTTCGACCGCCATTCGCACGATCCGGCGGGCGAGGAAGAGGGGGTCTTCGCCCGCCTCGATCATGCGGGCGAAATAGTAGAGGGCTGCGTCGGGGTCGGAGCCGCGCACGCATTTATGCAGGGCGCTGATGAGGTTGTAATGGCCGTCCTGCGCCTTGTCATAGATCGGCGCGCGCCGCTGCACGATGGCCGACAGCGCCGTCCGATCGAAAATTTCGCCCGCTCCGGCGGCGCGCCAGACTTCTTCGGCGAGAGTCAGCGCCGCCCGGCCGTCGCCATCGGCCATCGCGACGAGCGCCGCGCGCGCGTCCGCGTCGACCGGCAGGGAGCGGCCCTCGGCGGTTTCCGCCCGTGCGAGCAGCCGGTCGATCGCCGCCGCGTCGAGCGACCGGAAGATCATCACCCGCGCCCGCGACAGCAACGCCGCGTTCAGCTCGAAAGAAGGGTTTTCGGTGGTCGCGCCGATCAACGTGATCGTGCCGTCCTCCATCACTGGCAGGAACGAATCCTGCTGGGCGCGATTGAAGCGGTGGATTTCGTCGACGAAGAGCAGCGTGCCCTGGCCGGCGGCGCGACGCGCGCGGGCGGTCTCAAAAGTTTTCTTCAGGTCGGCGACGCCGGAAAAAATCGCCGAAATCTGCGTAAAGGCGAGCTTTGTTTCATAGGCGAGCAGACGGGCGACGGTCGTCTTGCCAGTGCCCGGCGGTCCCCAGAAAATCAGCGAGCCGAGCGATCCGGCGCGGATGAGCCGGGCGAGCGCGCCGTCGGGACCAAGCAGATGGTCCTGTCCCGCAACCTCGTCGAGGCGGGTCGGGCGCAGGCGGTCGGCGAGCGGTCTCGGCGCGTCGCCGTCAAGCTTCGCGACATGGAAAAGATCGGTCATTGGACCGGAGCCGGTTGCGGCCGCCGGCGGCCGCGCGTTGCGCCGACTTCAGCCGACTTCGACGATTTTTGCGCTGTGATGGATCACCTCCGCGCCATCGCCGACGCTTTTGCCCATCAGCGCCTGCGCCAGCGGCGCGACATAGGGGATGAGGCCTTTGGCGGGATCGCCCTCGTCTTCGCCGACCAGCCGGAACGTACGACGTTCGCCATCGTCGAGTTCGACGACGACGCGATGGCCGAAACGCACCTGCGAATGATCTGCGACCGGATGGACCACTTCGGCGCTTGCGCGGCGCGCCGTCCAGTAGCGCATATCGCGCTGGGCGACCGCCAGCCCGTGCCGGTCGTCCGCAGCCGTGGCCCGTTCAACTTCGCCATGCAGACGGGTCAGCTCCGCCTCGATCTGCGCCAGACCCTCCGGCGTCACGAGATTGCGGTGCGGGCTGATCGGCCGATCCGGCAAATCCTCTCGGGGGTTGTCGTCGTCCTGCTCCCGGGTGAAGGCCGAACTCATGCGTCGTGATCCCTGATCGGTGTTTTGCGGAAAACCGCGGGCCGGCGCGGGGCCGTTGACGTCTATTAGCCGCTCCGGCGCGCCAATGTCGAGAATTTGCGCCGCCTTGCGACAATTCGCTCGCATGCCGCCGGGCGTCAGGCGTCCCGTTGGGCGCCCTGAATGGCGATGACGATGCGACCGCGGATGGCGCCGTCGACGATGGCCCGCGCCCGCTCCAGCGCCGCCTCGAAGGGAATGGTTTCGCCCATCGAATCGATCAGCGCCGGATCGAGGTCTGTCGCGATTCGCCCCCACGCCGCGCGTCGCAGCCCGATGCGCGGGCGCACGCTCTCCACCCCGAGCAGCGATACGCCGCGCAGGATGAAAGGGGCGACGCTGGTCGGAAGCTCCATCCCGCCGACATTGCCGCAGGCGGCGATGGCCCCGTCGAAGGTCGTCTGCGCGAGCAGATTGGCCAGCGTGACGCCGCCGACAGTGTCGATTCCCGCCGCATAGCGCCGCTCCTGCAGCGCCTTGCCGGGCGCCGACAGCGTATCGCGTTCGACAATTTCGCTGGCCCCGAGGCGCCGCAGATAATCGGCTTCGCGCGCGCGCCCCGTGACGGCCGCGACCCGCCAGCCGGCTTTCGCCAGCAGGGCGACCGCGAAGGAGCCGACGCCGCCGGCGGCGCCGGTTACGACGGCCGGGCCGTCGGCAGGCGTCAGCCCATGCCGCTCCAGCGCCATGACGCAGAACATGGCGGTGAGGCCGGCGGTGCCGACGATCATCGCCCGGTCGGGCGAGAGCGCGGCCGGCAAGGTCGCGAGCCAGTCGCCGGACAGACGGGCCTTTTCCGCAAAGCCGCCGTAATGGGCCTCGCCAATCCCGCAGCCGGTCGCCACGACAAGGTCGCCGGGCCCGAAATCCGGATGCGTCGACCGGGTCACGCGGCCGGCGAGGTCGACGCCCGGAATCATCGGGTAGCGGCGCACCACGGGACGCCGACCGGTGATCGCGAGGCCATCCTTGAAGTTGATGGCGGAATGGGTCACGTCAAGTTCGACGTCGCCCGCCATAAGGTCGCGATCGTCCATGACGACATAGGCGGCGCGCGGATCGCCGCCCTCGTCCCGATCCACGCGGATGGCTCTGAAAGCTGACATCTGGCCCCTTCTCGCGGCGCTGACGATCAGCCTTCCTCGTCGGTCTCGATGGCGCCGTCGATCAGGCCGGCGACATCGTCGTCCTCGCCCTCTTCCTCCTCGAGGAAGGTGTCATCCTCATCCTCGTCGTCGAGTTCGACGGCGTCGTCGACGTCCACGTCGATGGTCTCGGCGGCGTTCTCCTCGGCCTCGACTTCATCAAGCGACACCGTATCGACGCCCTCTTTCTCTTCTTCCTCGGCCTCTTCCGCCTCGGCCCGCGCTGCGGCGCGCCCGAAGGCGACGACCTGGAAAATGGCGCCGCATTTCGGACAGGTGATCGGCGAGCGGCCGAGATCGTAGAATTTTGTCGCGCAGGACTGACATTGGCGCTTGGCGCCGAGCTCGGGTTTGGCCACGGTTGGGTGATCCTCGATATTGGGCAGCGCGGAAACGCCCGCCTCGTGGGCGGCGGCTGGGCGCTTCGGTTAGTGGCCCCGGGCGGCCCTGTCAAATGGATAAATGCTTTCGCCCGCCGAAGATCGGCGCCGCGCCCGGACGCCATTGCCAGGCGACGCCTGGCCTGACATAAAAAGCGCGCCGGCGCGGGTGTAGCTCAATGGTAGAGCAGCAGCCTTCCAAGCTGAATACGAGGGTTCGATTCCCTTCACCCGCTCCAGCCTTTCCCGTTCATCCGTTTTTCTTCCCGCCCTGCATCGCCGCGCGCAGCGCGTCGGCGAGCGCGCCGTCGTTCTCGCGACGCTGCGGCGGCTGTGACGCGCGCGGGCGTTGCGAATCGCGGCCGGCTTCCGGCTTCGTCGCCCGCGCCGGCTCGTCGTCGAGCCGCATGGACAGCGCGATTCGTTTGCGCGGCGCATCGACCGACATCACTTTTACGCGGACGATATCGCCGGGCTTCACCACGCTGCGCGGGTCTTTCACGAAAGTTTTCGCCAGCGCCGAAATATGCACAAGCCCGTCCTGATGGACGCCGATGTCCACGAAGGCGCCAAAGGCCGCGACATTCGTGACGACGCCTTCGAGCACCATGCCGGGCTGCAAATCGCTGATTTTTTCGACGCCTTCGCGGAAGGTCGCGGTTTTGAACGCCGGACGCGGGTCGCGACCGGGCTTCTCCAGTTCAGCGAAGACGTCCGTGACGGTCGGCAGGCCGTAATTTTCATTGACGAATTGCTGCGGTTGCAGCTTGCGCAATTGCGTGGCGTCGCCGATCAACGTGCGTATGTCGGTTCGCGCGCTTTCGAGAATGCGGCGCACCAGCGGATAGGCTTCCGGATGCACGCCCGAGCGATCGAGCGGATCGTCGCCATCGATGATGCGCAGAAAGCCGGCGCTCTGTTCGAACGCGCGCGGGCCAAGGCGCGCGACCTTTTTGAGATCGGCGCGGGTCCGGAACGGTCCATTGGCGTCGCGATGCGCGACAATGCCGGCGGCGAGCGTTTCGCCAAGGCCGGACACGCGCGCAAGCAGCGGCGCCGAGGCGGTGTTGACGTCGACGCCGACGGCGTTCACGCAATCTTCTACAACGGCGTCGAGCGTGCGCGAGAGTTTCAGTTCGGACACATCATGCTGATACTGTCCGACGCCGATCGCTTTCGGCTCGATCTTCACCAATTCGGCCAGCGGGTCCTGAAGCCGCCGTGCGATCGAGGCGGCGCCACGCAGCGAGACGTCGAGATCGGGCAATTCGCGCGAGGCGTATTCGGAGGCCGAATAGACCGAGGCGCCCGCCTCCGAAACGACGACCGGGGTGAGCTTCAGTTCGGGATGTTTCGCGATGAGATCGGCGACAAGCCGATCGGTTTCGCGCGAAGCCGTGCCATTGCCGATGGCGACGAGTTCGATCGCATGGGCGCGGGCGAGTTGCGCAAGGGTTGCGATGGCCTCGTCCCGACGCCGCTGCGGCTCATGCGGATAGATCGTCGTCGTCGCGGCGATTTTGCCGGTTGAGTCGATAACAGCGACCTTGACGCCGGTGCGAAAGCCCGGATCGAGACCGATGGTCGGACGGGCGCCGGCCGGCGCGGCGAGCAGCAGATCGCGCAGATTTGCAGCGAAGACGCGAATCGCCTCCTCTTCGGCGAATCGCCAAAGCCGCGCGCGCGCGTCGATCGACACATGCAGCTCGATCTTCGTGCGCCAGGCCCAGCGCGCCGTTTCCAGCAGCCAGCGGTCGCCGGGACGACCATTGTCCGCCATGCCGTAACGCCGCGCGATCCGCGCTTCATAGCCGCCGGCGCCCGTTTCGGCCTCGGCCGCCAGCTCCAGATCGAGCATTTCCTCTTTCTCCCCGCGAAACAGTGCGAGGATGCGATGCGACGGCAATTTTGCGACCGGCTGGGCGAAATCGAAATAATCGGCATATTTCGCGCCTGCCGCTTCCTTGCCGGCGCGTGGCTTCGATTTCAGCGTCGCCTGCGTCCAGAAGGCCTCGCGCAGCGCGCCGATGAGGTCGGCGTCCTCGGCGAAGCGCTCGACGAGAATGGCGCGCGCGCCGTCGAGCGCGGCCTCTTCGGTCGCGACGCCTTTTTCCGCATCGACGAAAGCCGCCGCCTGCTGTTTGGGTTCTTTTTCCGGATGGGCGAGCAGCGCGTCGGCGAGCGGCGCGAGTCCCGCTTCAATGGCGATCTGCCCTTTCGTGCGCCGTTTCGGTTTGAACGGCAGATAGATGTCTTCGAGCCGCGCCTTGCTGTCGGCCGCCATGATCTTCTGCTTCAGCGCATCGTCGAGCCGGCCCTGCGCGTCGATCGATTCGAGGATCGCCGTGCGCCGAGCCTCCATTTCGCGCAGATAGCGCAGCCGTTCTTCGAGCAGCCGCAGTTGCGCGTCGTCGAGCTGGCCCGTGGCCTCCTTGCGATAGCGGGCGATGAAGGGGACGGTCGAGCCCCCGTCGAGCAGGGCGACGGCCGCCTCGATCTGCCAGGGTTTGGCGGCGATCTCGCCGCTCAGCCGCTCGACGATGGTTGCCATGCGCGCCTCGATTCTTCGTTTCGGGAGGCGGGCTTGTAGCGAAGCCGGAGCCGGGAAGTCAAAGCGCGGGAACGTTGGCCGCCGCATGGTTGACCTTCCTTCCGGCGAACCGCCGACCAATTCGCTTCCGGGCGACGGCGCGCGCCCCATCGGACCGACCGCTCGCGTCGCGGGCGGCGGGCGCTATATGTTTTCCGGAAGGCGCGGCGCGGCGGGGCGGGAATGACGATCGGGACAATGGCGAAACCCCTCGCGACGAAGGGCCGGGCCGCGCCCTTGCCGGGCGGTGCGGCGCACTCGGCGGGCGTTGCGGCGGTGCTGGGCCCCACCAACACCGGCAAGACGCATCACGCCATCGAGCGCATGCTGTCCTTCACCAGCGGGATGATCGGCCTGCCGCTGCGGCTGCTGGCGCGCGAGGTCTATGGCCGCGTCGTCGAAAAGGTCGGCGCGGCGAATGTCGCGCTCATCACCGGCGAGGAGAAGATCACGCCGCGCGCCCCGGCGTACTGGATTTCGACCGTCGAGGCGATGCCGCGCGGGGTGACGGTCGATTTTCTCGCGGTCGATGAAATCCAGCTCGCCGCCGATCCTGACCGGGGACATATTTTCACCGACCGGCTGCTGCGCTGGCGCGGCCGTCAGGAGACGCTGTTCATCGGCGCCGGGACGATGGCGCCGATGATTTCGGAGCTGTTCCCCGGCGCCCCGGTCTTCTCGCGCCCGCGCCTGTCGAAACTTTCCTTCGCCGGCGACCGGAAGCTTTCCCGGCTGCCGCCGCGCACCGCCATCGTCGCCTTTTCGGCCGAGGAGGTTTACGCCATCGCCGAATGGATCAAGCGCCAGCGGGGCGGGGCGGCGGTGGTGCTGGGCGCGCTGAGCCCGCGCACGCGCAACGCCCAGGTGGCGCTTTTTCAATCCGGCGAGGTCGATTACATCGTCGCGACCGACGCCATCGGCATGGGCCTTAATCTCGACGTCGAGTATGTCGCCTTCGCCTCCGACCGCAAATTCGACGGCTGGCGCCACCGGCGCCTCACGCCGGCCGAGTTCGGGCAGATCGCCGGCCGCGCCGGGCGCCATATGAGCGACGGGCTGTTTGGCGGCACGGGACGGTGTCCGCCGCTGGACGCCGACCTGATCGAGCAGATCGAGGATCATCGATTCGATCCGGTGACGCTGCTTCAGTGGCGTAGCGGCGATCCCGATTTTTCGTCCATCGACGCGCTGCTCGCCTCGCTGGATCGCACGCCGGACCATCCCCGCTTCACCCGCGCGCCGGTCGCCATCGACCAGATCACGCTTGAGGCGGCCAGTCGCGACGCTGACGCGCGGCGCATCGCAGCGACGCCGGCCGATGTCGCGCGGCTCTGGGACGCCTGCCAGATCCCGGATTATCGCAAGACCTCGCCGGCCGCCCACGTCGATCTGGCGCTTTCCATATTTGGTTTCACGGCCCGGCGGGGTAAAATACCCGCTGACTGGATCGCCCGGCAGATCGCCGCCGTGGATCGCGTCGACGGCGACATCGACGCCCTCTCCGCCCGGCTCGCGCAGGTGCGCACCTGGAGCTTCGTTGCGAACCGTTCCGGCTGGCTCGACGACGCCGAGCATTGGCAGAGCGTCGCGCGTCGGGTAGAGGACAGCCTTTCCGATGCGCTGCACGCGAGACTGACGCAGCGTTTCGTGGACCGCCGCACCAGCGTTCTGATGCGCCGCCTGAGAGAGAATGCAATGCTGGAAGCCGAAATAAGCGCCGCCGGAGACGTCGTGGTCGAGGGTCAGCATGTCGGAACCCTTCAGGGGTTTCGGTTCACCCCCGATCCGGGCGCGGCGGGAGAGGCGGCGAAAGCGCTGAACGCGGCGGCGCTGAAAGCGCTGGCGGGCGAATTCGAAACCCGCGCGACCCGCGTGTTCGACGCGGTCGACGACGCCTTCGCGCTCGCCAATGACGGGACGATCCGCTGGCTGGGCGAGCCTGTCGGCAAAATCACCGCCGGCGCAAGCGTCCTCGCGCCGACGACGCGCATCCTCGCCGACGAGCAATTGTCCGGCGCCGCCCTCGAAAAGGTGCAGCAACGGCTCAATCTCTGGCTTGGCCAATATGTCACGAAGCTGCTCGGGCCGCTTCAGCAGCTTGAGAAGGGCGAGGGGCTCGAAGGCGCGCCGCGCGGCGTCGCCTTCCAGATCGCCGAGGAGCTGGGCGTGCTCGATCGCGCCCGCGTCGCGAAAGACGTGAAGGCTTTTTCGCAGGAAGACCGGGGCGCGCTGCGCAAGCTCGGCGTGCGCTTTGGCGCCTATCACATTTATCTGCCCCTGCTGCTGAAGCCGGCGCCCCGCGCGCTGGCGGCGTTGCTCTGGGCGCTTCAGCATGGCGGCCTGGATAATGTGAAGGGGCTGGACGATGTCCCGCATCTGGCCGCCTCCGGCCGCACCTCCTTCGCCGCAGATCCGGCGGTGGCGCGGGGCTTCTATCGCGCTGCGGGATTTCGTGTCTGCGGCGAGCGCGTCGTGCGGGTCGATATTCTCGAGCGTCTGGCCGATCTCATTCGTCCGGCCATCGCCTATCGGCCCGGCGTCACGGCGGGCGATCCGCCGCCCGGCGCCGCCGATAACGAAAGCTTTGTCGTCACGGTCGCGATGACGTCGCTCACCGGCTGTTCCGGCGAAGCGTTTTCCTCGATTCTCAAATCGCTCGGCTACGCGGCGGCGCAGCGCCCGGGCCCGGCGATAACGGTCCCGTTAATCCCCGCCGCATCGACCGCGCCGTTGAGCGCACCCGCCGCCGAGCCGGCCGAGACAACGGAGACGGCCGTCGAAGCGGCGGCGGATGCGCCGGAAGGCGAGACCCCCGTCGTCGTCGTCGCCGAAACGGTCTCCGTCTCCGAACCGAAAGCGGAAGTTGTCAGCGAAGTCGCAGCGGTCGAGAGCGCCGAAGCCGCGCCGGTGAGCGGGGCTCCCGAGGCGGCGGCGCCCGAAGAAGCGCCTCAGATCGAGGTTTGGTCTTTGCAGCGCCACGCGCCCTCCCAGCCGCGCCGCCATCAGGGCGCGCCGCGCGGGGAAGGGCATGCGGCCGGCGAACAACGGCCGCCGCGTCGCGATCATCGGCCCCGCAGCGGCGGGAATGAGGCCGCAGGCGGCGAGGGACGCGGCACCCGTTTCGACAAATTCCGCGCGCCCGGGAAACCGCCGCGCGACGACCGGCGCGGTCCTCGTCCGTCAGCCGGTTTTGCGGCGCCTGAACGCCGTGAGCGCCAACCGGATCCGGACTCCCCGTTCGCCAAGCTTGCGGCGCTGAAGGCTGAGATGGAAAAGAAGGGCAAGAACTAGCCCGACGGCCGGCGTCGTCATCTTTCGACCCCCGGCGTGGCGCAGTCGCCTGGTCGCCGCAAGAGGAAATGAATGCGAAAAATTCAGCCTGTGATTATGTGCGGCGGCTCGGGAACGCGGGTGTGGCCCGAGTCCCGCGAGTCGCTGCCCAAGCAGTTCATCCCGCTGGTCGGCGAGCGCTCGACCTTTCAGACGACGATGCAGATGCTGGCGGATCCGGCCTTCGAGACGCCGATCATCATTTCCAACAAGGATTATCGCTTCCTGCTCGCCGATCAGCTGCGCGAGATCGGGGCGGCGGCGGAGATCGTTCTGGAGCCGATGCGGCGCGATTCCGGCCCGGCGGTCGCCATTGCGGCCGGTCTCGCCGCGCGCCGCGCGCCGGACACGGTGGTGGTGGTTCTGGCCGCCGATCATGTGGTGCGCGATCGGCCGGGGCTGGTTGAATTGTGCAAGTAGGCGGGCGCGGCGGCGGCGGAGGGCTATATCGTCACGCTGGGGATCAAGCCCGACCATCCGGCGACCGGCTACGGCTATCTGCGGCCGGGCGCGCCGATTGCGCCGGGCTCGGAAGTCCTGAAGCTCGCGGCCTTTGTCGAGAAACCGGACGGCGCGACGGCGCAGGGCTATATC